>CAVFRF010000015.1:0-38787 GCA_963624975.1 Bacteroidaceae bacterium | reverse complement strand
GCGATGCAGATCGGCTCGGTGTCGATGCCCACGATCAGCGAGTCGCGATCGAGCTGCGCGGTGCCAATGGCAAACGAGCCCTTGCCGCAGCCGATGTCGAGCTTCACGCGCGCGCCCGGCATGTTGCGCGACTGCGACCAGCAGCCCTTCAGGCTCCTCGGGTCGTCCACGATCCAGCTCCCGTAGATCTGCAGCTTCTGGTCGATGTTCTTCGGCTTTCTGGCGCGCACTTCTTCTCCAAACTCCGGCTTTGCAATACTGTACCTTTGAGGTTATAATTTCGAGTCGAAAACACGGCAGCTTGCAGCCTGCGAACACGAATTCGCGGCTTGTTGCCGTGCTCGACGTGCGCTCAAGAACGCGCGCTAGCTAGAATATCGCATCTCGCCGTGTGTGCGGGGGAGAGGATTGCCGGAAATGATGGTTACCCAGAGCATCGCGTATGTTGGAGTGAACGACCACGAGGTGGACCTGTTCGAGGGGCAGTTCGACGTTCGGGAGAACGGGATGTCGTACAACTCGTACGTCGTGCTGGACGACAAGGTGGCCGTGATGGACACGGTGGACATCCGCTTTGCCGACGAATGGCTGGCCAACGTTGCGGCGGCACTGGGGGAGCGCAAGCCCGACTATCTGGTGGTTCAGCACATGGAACCCGACCACGCCGGCAGCATCGCGAGGTTCCTGGACGCGTATCCCGATGCCACCGTGGTGTCCAACAAGACCGCGTTCGGATACATGGAGAGCTACTTCGGCGCAGACGTGGCTCCCAAGCGCGAAGTGGTGGAGAACGGCGGCACGCTCTGCCTCGGCACCCACGAGCTGACGTTCGTGTTCGCGCCTTTCGTGCACTGGCCCGAGGTGATGGTGACCTACGACGCGGCCGACAAGGTACTGTTCTCGGCCGACGGGTTCGGCAAGTTCGGCGCGCTCGACTACGATGACCCCGAGGGCTGGTCGTGCGAGGCCCGTCGCTACTACTTTGGAATCGTGGGACCCTACGGTAAACAAGTGCAGAAGCTGCTTGCGGCAGCTTCGGGGCTGGACATCCAGACGATCTGCCCGCTGCATGGCCCGGTGCTCGCCGATAATCTGGGCTACTACCTCGGACTCTACAACACGTGGAGCAGCTACGAGCCGGAGGAAGACGGCATCCTGATCGCATATGCCTCGGTCTATGGAAACACCAAGCAGGCCGCGCTGGAGCTGGCCGACGCGTTGCAGAAGAGGTTCGAGGGCAGGGAAGGAGCGCCCGTGGTGAAGGTGATCGATCTCGCCCGCGAGGACCTGCACGAGTGCGTGGAAGATGCCTTCCGCTACGGCAAGCTGGTGTGCGCCACCATCACCTACAACGGGGGAGTTTTCCCGATCATGCGCAACTTCGTCGAGAACCTCGTCGAGCGCAAGTTCCAGAAGCGCACGGTGGCCTTCGTCGAGGGAGGCACCTGGGCGCCCACCGCGGCCAAGGGCATGCGCAAGCTCTTCGAGGAAAGCCCCGACCTCGAGCTGCTGGACCAGAAGGTCACGGTGAAGGGCTCCGTGGACGAGTCGACCCGCGAGCAGATCGAGGCACTGGCCGACGCGCTGGCGGGATAGCGCGCATAGGTGCCGCTCACAAGCGAGTCGTGCCGCCTACGTGGGGCAAGCTTGCGCGGCCGGAGTGTGCGGAGTACATTAGCAAGTGCGCTTCGGCGCGAACATACATTGCGGGGTGGAGCAGTCTGGTAGCTCGCCGGGCTCATAACCCGGAGGTCGTAGGTTCAAATCCTGCCCCCGCGACCAAGAACATCAAGGTCATCGGCCAAAAGCCGGTGGCCTTTTTCTTTGGGTAGACCCTCAGGTGGTCCCAAAGTGGTCCCCAATTCCAAGAAGAGCCAAACTTTCACGGTTCCAACACATGCCAGCGTGGCAGCTGTGGGGTAAGGGGGTGCGCTGCGCCGTTTTGCCGAGCTTGCGATTTGCTTGTTGCGAATCGGTCCCAAGCAAAGAAAAGGGGAGGTGCCCGGATCCCTGAACCCAAGCGCTTCCCCCGAGAAATGCGTCTGTAAGGTGTTTTGACTTGCTTCTACTGAACGTCGAGCACTGCTTCATCCCAGCTATTTTCGTCAGCGACACTGTCGAAAGCGCTAATCAGCTCAGAGCCCTTTCCTGTAAGGTACCTGCGAACGAACGCGTAAGCAAAGCTCGCATCATGCGTGCTTCCGTCTTCCGATTCAATCAGGGATCTGAACTCTGAGTAAATGGCTGGATCGGCTGAGCCCCCGTCCTTGAAACGGAAGGGGTTAGCATCCGATAGGTATTTTCCAAGGGTTTTGTTGTAACTATTGTCGTACGCGGCGTCAAGGGCATAGTACATAGTTACGAATGTTTGATGTGTGGTTATCCGCATCGTATTACCTCTTCTTGAACGGGTTGTTGTTTAACCCGCCGTCGTTGTCCCATTCGCGCGGAGGATTGTTGCTACCTCCGTTTTGGATGATTCCGCCGCGGCTTTCTGTCCACGTCTGTGAGCCATCCGCTTCGGTTCTGGCATGCCAGTCGTTTCCATACTTGTCCTTGCCGAGATAATTATCGCTTTCATTTGCGACATCTACAAGAAGCTGGCGGTTTGCGGGTGTGTCCGGGAGATGGCCCTCGCGATCATCGAATATATGATCAAGCTGGGATTTGTCCGGAGGTAGCTTGTTCCCGCCGTTACCATCTCCGAAGTGCCCGGTTTCCCCTTTGTCACTCATGGCAGGCCTCTTCGAAATGCTTTTGCGTCGGACCAGGGTAGAAATGCAGAGGCACTCCTTTTTCCTTTGCGTAGTCGAAAACCCCGTAGGCGTCCTCGCCGACGATAATTAGGCCCAAGGGCTCAAGCTCATCGACGATTCGCCTGATTCCTCCCTCGAAGCGGTGGCGATCGTTGCGATTCTTGATGCAGCCCACGGCTCCCACGCCTAAGAGGCTTTTCTTGGGCGTACCCGCAATTGTGTAGTTATGGTCAACGGCTGGGCATCGTACATTGCAAATTGCTTTGTAGCCGAGGTTTTGAAGCCATGCGCCAACAAGCTGGTTGCGATATATGTTATAGATTTTTAGCGGCCTTGGCATTCCTGGGGTGCTGCTGTAATCGGGAGACAGGAAACCGGCGAATTTGCTTAGTTTGGGCATATACTTCCACGGCGCGTTCCAGAAACGTTCTATCTTCTTGTCATGTTCGAAAAAATGAACGTATTGGTCGTAGTCGGTACATTTGTTGCCCATTGCCTCAGAGAAGGAGATAACGCTTTTTGGAATGTTTGCTTCCGGCTGCATGATGGGGATTCCTGTATCGAAATCAAGCTCTACGGCTTTGGTCATGTAGGCGTGGAAGACGTCTTTGCACGCTTTGCTGGGTTTGCGCGGTTCCAATGGCATGCCCGGAATCTTGAATTGGTATGGAGAAGCCATGATTATGGCCCCCTTCCGAAAAAATAGAAGAATTACAAACTGTTTTCTTCCCAGAAGACTCATAATCATTCTTGCGACAGAGGGACTATGAGTCCTTCGGGGAAGGCGTTGAGGCTTAGGCTGAGACGCCTTTTCTCTTTGTAGCGCCAGGGTCTAGAGCTCTGGTATCCGCCATTTCCTTGCCTCCTTTCTTATCGAACACAGCTGCATTTCTGCGGCACCGGTGCTCACTTGGTACTTCTCGACAATCTCATCGATGCTCATTTCGATGATCTTGCACGATGGCATGAGAAGAGCTCCGGACATGGCGTTTGCTTGCCATTCGGAGCTCTTGTATGCGGGGAGGTGCTTGTCCGCCTTCCTACACGCCATGGATACGGGGATGCCCTCGTGGCGCAGGAGGTGGCTGGATTCGTGGCCGAGGATCATCCTAGCGAACCCTTGGCCTTCGCAGGCTGCTTCGTACACGTCCTCCCTGACTCGGATGACGTGCTCGTTGGGCCAGGTCTTCCCCAGGTCGTCGCCCATCTCTGCCTCGGATACCACCTCAAATACGTAGTCGTCGTAGAGATAGTAGAAGCCCTTTTCGACGAGTTCGAGGATAGGGAACGGGCCGTCGCCCTTGTATCCGATAGCCTTGTGGATCGCGTGTGCGTGCTCGACGAGGTCTCTTCGGCTGCAAGGCGGCACCTCGTAGCCGTAGTCGTGCTGGTCCGCGAAGTTAATTTTTACCACCAAGAATCTCCTTAATGCGCTCCTTGTCGGCATCGCTCAGGTTCTCGAACCTTCTGGCGAACGAGACGGCCAGTTCTCGGTCCCCCTCGTCGAGGCCTTTGATCTTGAGCGCAACCTCGTCTCCGGATTGAAGGATGGCGCGCTTGAGCTGATCGGCTTGATCTGCGGCAAGACAATACTTTGCGCACAGGCTCTCCTCGAAGCCCTTAGGCGGCTTCCTTCTGCCGTTCTCGATCGATGAGAGCGTGGAGGGCGCCAAGCGGAGCTTTTCCGCCATATCCTTCATCAGCTCGTCGTTGTCTATCCGAAGCTTCCTCAAAAACTTTCCCAGTGCCGTGGACATGACCCTTTTCCTTTCCCTATCGCGACGAGGACATCATAGCACAGTTTACAAAAATATGTAAATTTATAATGCAATATTTGTAATATATCGAGGTGATACATAGATTACGCCAAGAGAAGATGTCGGCAGGCATTTGCCAACTAACCTGATTAGACGACCAAGCATGACCAATTTCTTGTATCCCTTGCCTGTGACGATGGGGTTCCAGCCGCGCGCCATGCACAGGTGCAGCGTCTGCAGCACCATGAGCCAGCTCTTGCCGGAGCCGGTCTTGCCGACGACGGCGAAGTGGGGGACCGACGAGTCGTAGACGTAGCCGCGCCCCGAGCTGCCGATGACGAGCCCGGCGCCCTCGGGCTCGTCCTTGCCGTCCCAGAAGTCGTTGCGGCGGCGGATCTCGGTGGTGGACGTGATGAGCTTCGCGTCGCTCAGCACGCCGCGCTCGACGTTGCGGTCGGGCTTCTGCAGGTACTTGACCAGGGCGTAGAGTCCGACGCATGCCGCGATAAGCGCGCACCAGGCAATAAGGCAGACGGCTCCCTGCGCGCCAGCCAGGGCCTGCGCCATGTAGGCCTGCCATGCGGTGGGGAGGTCGGTGCTGCCGAGGATGGCAAGCAGGGGGTCCAGATCGCACGGCAGCCTTCTTCACGATGTTGCTGTCCATGGCGCCCCCTACATCGAAGCCCGGGTGTCCGCCATGAAGGCCGAGACATCCTCCGAGGCGTCGGCGACGGCCTGGAGCGCGGCGCCCAGCTGCGCCTCCAGATCGTTCGGCCTGTGGTGCGTGTTGAGTTCGCGGGCGCACTGATTGAGGTTTCCGCCCGCCTTGCGCAGGTTGCGGTAGGTGGCGCGCAGCTGATCCGCGTCGGTCCTGATGACGGGCCTGTCGCCGTCGCGCAGCGCGCACCTGCGCACGTACTCGCTCGTGGCGAGCCCTGCGTCCGCGGCCCGCCTTTTGACGGCGGCGTGCTCGGCGGGGGTGAGCCTCACATTGAGGCGGGATGTCTTCTCCTTGGTCATGTTCAACTCCTTCCGTGCTGTTGGCGGATGTTTCCGCCGGGACAGAATTCGGGGAGTTTCGGGACAGCGCGGGGACAGTGGGGTGCCCCACGCGCTTCCCTGAAACTCCTTGGAGTTGTCTTGAGTTCAACGTTTGTGCAGGTCAGACGGTTGTCAAGTCAACCTGCATTCATCTTTCTTCTATCTTCAGGATAGCCTCATAACCCGGAGGTCGTAGGTTCAAATCCTGCCCCCGCGACCAAGAACATCAAGGTCATCGGCCAAAAGCCGGTGACCTTTTTTCTTTGCTTTAATCCTCAGATGGCTCCAACGTGGTCAAGCTCGATGGACATCGAGTAGTTTTCGCTTTGCCAATCGAGGGTTGGGGAAATATCGTTTGCTATAAACATGCTTGAAACGTTGCTAATATTGCTACAATACAAGCATGAAACTAATTGAAGCCATAAGAACGCTCAACGACATCTCCTGCTCGCAGAAGGGACTCTTCACTGCTGCGCAGGCGAAGGCCTCCAACGTTGAACGCTACGCGCTGTCGCGGCTAGAAATAGCCGGCAATATTGAGAGGCTCGCCAAAGGAGTTTACCGTATGGGCGGCGTACCTACATCACGCGTCGAAGACGTTTTGGCCATATGGCTATCACTCGACCCGGGCAGAGCGCCTGGATCGCGGCCAGAACCGAACAGTCCGGTTGCCATGGGTGCCACCGCAGCATGGCTGCTTGAGCTGGGCGAGGTGGGACCCACGCCGTATGAGTTTTGCTGCACGACGAGACGCCAAACGCAGCGAGACAACGTTACATTGCGCATCAAGGACATTGATGCAAGCATCGTCGGCACCGTAGAAGGCATCCCCGTCACTCCGCCGGAGCTTATTGTCGTCGACCTGATAGACAATGGCGAGGACTTGAGCTTGGTGAGTAACGTTCTCAATGATGCGTTGAAGAGGGGAATCGTGAAAGACGAGGCGCATCTTGCTCAGCAAGTAGACAAGCGCGGTACGAAAGTGGGAATTCCACGAGGGGACAGCCTGTACAGGGCGATGTTAGACGAGGCGGTGCTGTGATGTTCGAAAATGCGGGGCAGTTCGACCGGGCTTTGAAGAAGGCGGCAAAATCAGCGGGCGGCAATGTGGGAGACAAGTACCGGCAGGCATTGAGAGACCGATTCTTATGTAGGGTCTTCAGTGATCCGGACGGGCGCTTTGTCCTCAAGGGTGGCAGCGGATTGCTTGCACGTATACCCACTGCCCGACCAGCTAGCGGACAAGCTGTGCGCAATTATGGAACTCCAGCCCAACGGCTATCACTCGTCGAGGATGAAGGATCTTGTTGACGTGGTGTTTTATGCGACTCGCGAAACGTTTTCCGCTGAACAGCTCGGGTACGCGATCGAATGCAGATGTGATAAGCGCGGCATGGAAGTGCCTAAGACATTAGTTGCGCCCGAGGTCTGGTCCGGTAGATTTGCATCGTTTGCAAGAAAGAGCGGTGCGCCTGATAGATTCGCCTCGTTCGACTCCGCGTCTGCTCTGGCCGCTAGTTTCTTCGACCCGGTTCTTAATGGCACGACAAGCGCTGGAAACGTATGGGAATGCGAGGAGCTTTGCTGGAAATCGAAGGGGGAATCAAATGAATGAGCAGATTGCGGAGTTGATTTCATAGGATGGCAAGGGCGACCTTTCGTGGCGGTGGGGCCTAGCTGCTATAATACGCGGGATTGCTCAACTCGAACCGACCGGAGGCTATGGTGCACAACGTGTATTTTGGCGATATGCCCGATGCCATATACAACACGGCCACGTACTTCAAGAACACCTACCGCGACTCCTGGATCACGAGCAACGACTGCGTGGCTATGATCAAGGACGTGGACAAATCCGATGTCGTCGATGCCGGTATCATCCAAAGCCCCGTGCTCGCCGCCATCACTCCGCTGTAGCTTTCCGGTGGCGTCAAGACGCTCCTACTTATCCGATTCGACCGCGATCACGTGTTCAACGCGTCTACCTGCGGCGACAGTTGCGCCAAGTGGATTCTCAAGATGGCGGAGAAGCGTCGCGTCGTCGCGGCACGAAGTACCAGTTCGCGGTGCGCCGCAACACAACTCGGGCGGATTTGCCGTCGTCGCCCTACAGCGTGGATGAGATTTACAGAATCAAGATAAGCGGCAAGTTCCACTCGCTGGTGCTTCTGCTATCTGCGACTATCTTGCAGGGGAACCTGCGGATTCGTAGGGCGAATTCGGCAATGAATAATAAATGTTGCAAAAGTAGGGAAATAGCCTACAATCGAAACATGTCTAAAATTAATTACATAAAAGCCATTGCGGAGCTCTCCGAGTCGGAGGGCGTGTTCACCACGGCGCAGGCAGCACGGCTGGGCATCCCGCGCGATGCCCTCCACGATGCCGCCGAGGCGGGCAGGCTCGAGCGCATCGCGCGAGGCGCATACAGGATGGTCGGATCCGGATCGACGCAGCTCGACGAGCTGGTTGCCATATGGAAGCTCACCGCACCGGGCATGTTCGCCCACGAGCGCATGCAGCCCGGAGCATGGGACGGGGTGGTCGTGGGCGGGTCGACCGCCGCCTCCATCCTGGAGCTGGGGGACTTCTACGTCAGCCCCTATCGCATCTACGCGCCGAGACGCATAAACTCCAGGAACAAGGCCGCCAGCTTCGCAGTAAGGGACGTACCGCGCGAAGACGTGTCGTTCGTCCACGGTCTGCCAGTCACCCGTCCGGAAAGGACTGTGTTTGACCTCGTGGCCGACCACGAAGACATGTCGCTCGTGGCGGATGCCCTTCGCGACGCGACGGAAGGCTCCGTCGGCTTCGACCTCGCGAAGTTCGCCGGTCTTCTTGCCTCCAGATATGGGCAAGCCAAAGCGCGACATATCCTCGGTGAGCTCGGCGTTGATGCCAGCAGTCTTGAGAAAGGACGGCCACATGAGGTATAAGACTCCGGCGGCGCTGGAAATGGCCGTCAAGCAGGCCGCGAAGGACTCGCCGCAAGACACCAATCGTGCCATATCAGGTTTCTACTTCCATCGCTTGCTTTGCCGCGTGTTCGACGGCGGCAATAGCGGGTTTGTACTGAAAGGCGGCCAGAGCATGCTGGCTCGCACCGTGGATGCCAGAGCGACAAGGGATATCGACTTACTGTCGACCAGCACCGACCTCGATGCGGCACGCGGGGAGCTACTGGCATTGGCAGGCAAGGACCTAGGTGATTTCGTCCGATTCGAATATGCGGGGAGCAGGTCCATAAAGGCCGACGATGAGTACCGCAGCGGGGTGACGGTGAGGTTCGTTCCCTTCCTTGGCACTAAGAGGATGCAGGCCGTATCGATCGATCTTGTTGTCGACGAAGTTCCTCTCGACGGGGCGGAGCGCATTGTACCCGCCGACCGCATCCACGTAGCGGGACTCAAGACATGCGATTACTTTGTCTGCCCTGTTACCGTCGCGCTTGCCGACAAGTTCTGCGCCCTGTATGAGCTTCATGACGCGAAGCCGTCGTCGAGGGTCAAGGATCTTGTCGATATCGTTGTTTACGCGACGACCGGTGATGTCGATGGTGGCGACCTGCAAGAACGCCTTCACCGCGAAATTACAGTTAGAAAATTGAACCCAATCGAATCGTTTGCTCTTCCTATGGGGTGGGGGCGAGTCGCAAACGAGGCAGTATAAAAAGCTTGCGGGGCAAACGGGTCTGGACTCCGTATATCAAGATATGACTGCAGCCGCGAAACTGGCGGGCGATCTGTTCGATCCTGCGCTGGCCGGGACGTGTGCTGATATGCGCTGGTGTCATGAGGCAAGAAGCTGGAAGCCATGGGCTGGCGGGAGCTTCTCCTAGGTGTGGGGCCAGCTTGTGTCTGCAAAACGTATAGACGATCCCTCGCAATGTCATGGCGGGTTGGCGGACGTGAAATGCGGTTTTGCCTCCGCTAGGGCTATGCTTACAAAAGCGTAAACCGCATCGCGGAATGGAAGCGCGCAGCTGATCTGGCTGGCTCGATAGGAGGCAAAACCGATGTCGCACACGAAACTCTCCCGAGGCTTGAATGCCGGATATGCCACTCGCACCATGTGCACCGGACGCGTCGCTCGCGCGGTCGTGGCGGCTGCGCTCGCCATATCGATGACGTGTTCGCCGGCCGTGGCCTATGCCACCGACGAACAGGTCGCGGACATCTGGAGCAAGGCCACGCAGGCGCTGTTCGATTCCGACTCTGCTAGCACCTACGACTACGCCGAGGGCGACAAGGCTCCCGTGGGCAACCTTCCAACCAAGTACGACCTGCGCGATCCCAACGGCGATGGCGATCAGAGCGACGGCGTGGTCACGCCCTCCAAGAAGCAGAGGCCCTGGGAGGTCTGCTGGGCCTTCGCCACCATCGGGGCGTGCGAGACCAGCATCCTCTCGGCACTGGGCACCAGCTACGAGCAGAACCCGCTCGACCTCTCCGAACGCCAGCTCGTCAACACCGTGTACAGCGAGAACGGCGCGCCGGCCGCGGCAGTGGGGCAGCTACAGGCGGGCGAGGGCTATCATCACGAGGATTCCTCCACCAATCCCGGCTACTCGAGAAGCGGACGCACCACCTTCACGATATCGCTGCTCGCATCTGGCGCGGGACTGGTGGACGAAAGCAATGCCCCGTACCGCAATGAAGAGGGCATCAAGGAGTGCAAGGTCACCGTCGCGGGATCCGACGAGCAGCAGACCATGTACCTAAACGACGACCAGATCGCCGACTACAAGAAGCGGGGCGCGACGGTGGAAGAGGTCTGCTATGCCGGCAGCTACAGGCAAGACGGCAAGACCGTGGGCACCACATGGGTGACCAGCGAGACCCTGTGGGGCGCGTCCAAGTACATGCTGAGCGACAGCTGCATCCTTCCCTCCACGAGGGTTCTGGACAGCGATGGCAACTACGTGTCGACCAACATGGAGGCCGTCAAGGCCATCAAGGGCGAGCTGTACAGCGGCAAGGGCGTTACGATCGGCTACCACTACGACGATAGCGACATCAACGAGCAGGGGCTTTCCACGTACTTCGACCGCAGCACATGGTCGCACTACACGTGGAACAACGAGGGCTCGAACCATGCCGTGAGCATCATCGGATGGGACGACAGCTACAGCGCCGACAAGTTCAAGAACACCGAGGGCAAGACTCCCGAGGGCAACGGGGCATGGCTGGTGAAGAACAGCACCGGCTGCGAGAGCGAGAGCTTCCCCAACTACGCGGAGTGGGGCATCGTCGAGAACGGCGAGCACACGGGCTGCTTCTGGCTCTCCTACTACGACAAGTCGATCCAGAAGTTCCAGTCGTACGGCTTCGATGTGGGCAACGACGCGCATTCGTCGAACGTATACAACGACCAGTACGACTACCTGCCGCAGCGCGACGTGGTGGTGCAGTCGTTCGACAATCCGGTGAGCTCGGCCAATATCTTCACCGCTTCTGGCGACCTCGTGCTGCGGAACATCTCCAGCACCACCTACAAGCCCAACACCACTGTGACCTATCAGGTCTACCTGCTGGACGACGAGGCCGCGAACCCCACCGACCCCGAACATGCGACGCTTGCCTACACGGGCAGCGAGACGTATGCATACGGCGGATACCACCGCATCTCCATAGACTCCGAGAGCCAGGTGGCTATGCGCAAGGGACAGCGCTATGCGGTGATCACCACGCAGAAGTGCGACACCGATGGCAAGTGGTACCAGGGCGTGGCGATCAACAACTCGGGGCTGAACTTCCATGCGAAGGTGAACGCCGGCGAGAGTTGGGCGGGACTTTCGACCGGGAGCACATCGGAGGCATCGGCCTCGACCGACTGGTCCGACTGGACGGTGGTCGCGCAGGCGGTGAAGAAGGGCTACGAGCTGTTCGAGGCCGACAATGCCCCGGTGCGGGCGTTCTCGGATGCGCGCAGCTGGGCGAGCGTGGACGAGCTGAACGCTCTGGAAGAGGCCATCGCTCGTGCACGCGAGGTGCTTGCGAATGCCGTGGTGAGCGCCGACGGTTCCGACGTTGCGGCGGGAGAGATGTGGATCACGCAGGAACAGCACGACGCGCTGGCCGCTGCGGTGGAGGAGGCCGAAGCGCAGCTGGCCCTGGCTGGCAGCGACTGGCGTACGACGCTGGCCAACACCACGCCCACGTCGGACGCGGTGAACGCCGCGACTGCATCGTTGACGGCAGATGTCCATTATGCCGCCGGCGCGGCGGCGGATGCGGATAGCGCGGCGCAGTCCGAGAAGGGCAAGCTGGCCGCAACTGGCGACGCGGCGGTCTGGGCGCTGCCCATCGCGCTAGGCGTAGCCGCAGCGGCAGCCGTGGTGCTGATAACGTTCGCGATCCTCCGAAACCGCCGCCGGTGACGTGTGTAATTGTGTCGATGCCAACAAAGTCGCCAACGTGTTCAGTACGCTGATTGAGAGGTGATCGCCGTGCCGGCTTATCTGGAGGCCTACCTGAACGATGTCGTGGAGAACCAGGGCAAGCTTTTCGACCTCGTGTCGCAGCGCTACCCCGACAAGGACACCGCAGATTTCATCAGAACGTACATGGAGAGCAAGACTAGGAGGAGCATCGACGAGTCGCAGGCTTACGTGAACACGATGAGTGCCCCCGAGCTATGGGACTACTTCTGCACAACCGAAGAATTCGTGCTTAGGGACGGAAGTGCCATCGAGGGGTTCATGCCGGACTGGATAGGCGAGTTCTATGCCTACTACCAGTGGTATTACGACATCCCCAGCAGCGAGGTGATTAAGAAGGTTCCGCTGGATTTACTGATGAAGGCATATGCGGGACTCCACGATCTGGAGCTGGATCTGGCCGTGAAAAAGGTCGGCGAAGTCTAGGCGATAGGGTATAGCCACAATTTCGTACCACCTACAAGCACTTCGATGCTGTCGCGAGTCCTTGTCTGCTTGGCACCGACTAACTCCTGACAACCTCCGCCTCAAGCCACCCGTTCCCTGAACCAGACCACCAGCTGATGCTCCGACATTGGCTTGGCGTAAAAGTATCCTTGAATACGATGGATGTCGCAGTCCAACACCAGCTCCAGCATCTTGGCCGTCTCCACGCCTTCGGCCACAACGTAGTGCCCCAGATTGTGCAGGAACGGTACGAGGTAGTTCTTGATCATGTCGTGGCGGCGTTCGTCTTTGAGCATCTGAATCACCAGGCTCCGGTCGAGCTTGATGCAATCCAGCGACAGATCCATGATGCGCGATATGTTGGAGTAGCCGATGCCAAAATCGTCTAGCATGAACAGGTATCCCTCTTTCATGAGGGTATCCATAGCATCGGAAGCCGACTCGCCGCCCATGGCCACATCGCGTTCGGTAACCTCCAGACGAATGCGCGAGGGTGCGATTCCGTGCTCGTCCATGATGTCGCGCAGCCTTTGCAGCACCTGCCTGTTCACGAGCTGTCGCACGGGAATGTTGATCGAGACCGTCTGGATTTCCGGCACGGCTCCGCTGTTGAGAAGCCGGCACACATGGTCGACCACTATCGGGGTGATTTCGTCGATCAGGCCGGTCTCTTCCGCCACGGGGATAAACTCGCCGGGCGAAACCATGATGCCGTTTTTGTCGAACATCCGCACGAGTGCCTCGGCCGACTCGAACCTACCGCTATTGTGGTAGAACACCGGCTGGTACCACACTTCGAAACGGCCTTCCGAGAGCGCTTCTCGAATAGTCTGCAGCAGGTAGTCCCTGCGCTTGTGCTCAGAGATGAGCTGCTCGTCGAAGGGCATCTCCACGATGTCGTTGGCCGATGCATAGTGCATCGCGTCGGTTATGTAGCTGCCGATGTCGTCGAACGACCATGGCTGGCCGCCATAGCGCATCTCGATGGTATGGAAGCTGAGCGATGTCACATACTTGCCCATCACCCAGTCGTCGCTCATGAGCAGCGTTAGGCGATGCAGGCGCTGTTCGCACTGCTGTTCGTCCACGTCGGAGTACAGCAGTACGAACTCGTCATCGCCGCGGCGGTAAACCTTGCCGTCTTCCGACAAGTGTTGTAGAGCCTCGCCTATTTCGAGCAAGATCACGTTGCCTGCGTTCTCTCCATACAGGCGGTTAATCTGCGACAGGCAGCGCAGCTTGACCATCACAATCTGAAAGCTCTGCTCGTTCTTGATGCGGTACCCCACTTCGGTGATGAGGTAGCGGCGGTTTTCCATCCCCGTTACACTGTCCTGGTCGGTGCGCCCGCCATTGTAGGTGATGAACACGATCATATGCACCGTCACGCAGATGATGCCGTTGATCTGATGATCTTGGTAGAAGTACTGCATGAGCAGCAGCGCGATGGACACGGGCGCGATCACGAACACCATCTTCTCCGCGATGCGGTTGATGTTGCGCCGGTTGATGAAGTAGCACACCAGCATGAGCACCACCTCGCTGGTAGGCATAAGGTAGCACAGCGAGTTGAACGGTCCGCGGCAATAGACAAGCCCATCGTCGATATAGAAGAGCATGCCAGTCGGAATGTTGAGCGCCAAGAGCACGGTGAAGAATACGAGGATGCCTATCGCCACCCATCTCGTCCGGCGCAGTCGTATGTCGTCGTACACGAATTCGAACAGACGCAGCAGCAGGTAGTGGCCCAGTACTGTGATCATGAGCCACATCACGAAGAAGTAGGTCGTGTTGAGTGCCAGAATCATGTCCGCGGTGCATAGAAGCGGCACTTCCTGGATTTTCTCGCAAAGGATATTCAGGAGAATGGATACCGCGCAGAGAGCCATGCTGAGCGCGAAGACTCGTCGCCTGCGCTCGAACCCGCGAAGGGGCTCGATGTCGTAGAAGAAGAGTGCAAGAATGAAGAGCAGAATCAGCGCATAAATCTCGTTGATAAGCGAGCAGTCTGTCATATTTCCCCCTAGGGGTCTGGCGACCACATCGCTTGCGTATGCGGCACTGTGCGTATCCAACCGTAAGTGTCGTGTACTTCAACTACGCAAATTATCTGCGAGATTATGCATGTGGTCAACGCGAACGCGCAACGCAAAGCCATATGCGGCTTTTAGGGGGGGGGTAAACGCGTAATCGCGTTTTGAAAGAGAACTTATTAGTAACAATTATCAACAAGTTTGCCAAATCTATTGATTAGAGAAAGAATCCTTGCTATGTTTCCACTATTAGGAATTATTCCTAATAGATGCCAAAGAGCATCGGCTGATAACTTCGATATGCAAGGAGGGTTTCCATGGACCAGCGTTTCTACCAGTGCAATCAGTGCGGGAACACCGTCGCGTTCGTGTGGGATTCGGGCGCGCCGATCGTGTGCTGCAACGAGGAGATGGCGGAGCTTGTGCCGGGCACCGTCGACGCGTCGCCGGAGAAGCACGTGCCCGTCTACGAGGTCGAGGGCAACATCGTGCGCGTACATGTTGGCGAGGCGCAGCATCCGATGCTGGCAGAGCACCACATCGAATGGATCTCGATTCAGACCAAGCAGGGCAACCAACGCAAGGAGCTGCCCGCCTGGGGCAAGCCCGAGGCATGTTTCGCGCTTCTTGACGGCGACGAGGTCGAGGCAGCCTACGCGTACTGCAACCTGCATGGCCTCTGGCGTGGCTAGCCTGCGGCTTGCGCGGAGTTTCCCGCTGGCGCGGAGATGGATCGTTGTCCGCTGTGCGGCATTGCGCTGGGCGAAGACGGCGTTTGCGCCAAATGCGGCTACCGCAAGCGTTAACATAGGAGCATGCGTGATGAAGAGAGCATCGGGTCCGCCTCGTCGAAAGGCGCGGCGGACATAGCAACGGAGATGATGACGACGGCCACTAGGAGAGACACCAAGCAACGACGTCTGGTACTGCAGGCGGTGCAGTCGCGGTGCGACCACCCGACGGCGGAGCAGATCTGCGAGGACGTGCACGAGACGGACCCGAAGATCAGCCATGCGACCGTGTACCGCAACCTAAACTGCCTGTCGGAAGACGGGGAAATCACCCATGTGAGGGTTCCCGGTGCCGACCGCTACGATGTGCGGACGGACATGCACTACCACTTGTACTGCCTAGAATGCAAGAAGGTGATCGATGTTCCGTATCCGTATGAGAAGTCTGTCGACGAGAAGACCGCGCAGCAGTCGGGCTACCAGATCGTTCGTCACAGGTTGATCTTCGAGGGCATCTGCCCGGAATGCCAGGACAAAGCCTGATCGCCCGGGATTCCCATCGCGTGCTGCGCTCGACAGCTACTCGCTTTGCTCCAAATGGCCTAATATCACATATGCTTGGGAAACGCAAGCAAAAAGATTCGCCAAAATTAAATTCACTACATCTAACCACGGTTTATCTTGTAATTAGAAAACTTTCTTGGAGTTTTCGACACAATCGAATATCGGAAAGAGGGAGGCTAGTATGAGTGCATTGACGGACTTGGTCTACGGCGGATCGGATGCGGTTATCGGGCTTACCGAGGGCGCGGTGAACGACGCAATCGCGGCACATGGAGCGGAGGCGGAAATCTCTTTTCCCGATACAGCCTATTTCTTGCCGACGATCTACGCGGCCACGGGCACCAAGGTCGAGAAGCTTGGCGACCTGCCCGCTTGCGTGGACGTGATGAAGAGCCTCGTGACCCACGAGGAAGACCTCGGCCAGGCTCTCAACGCCGGCCTTGCCACTGCGGTGGGAGCCGAGATTCTCGAAGCGCTCAAGTACGTGGGCGGAGCCAAGCCCTATGAGGGCCAGACCGGCATCGGTTTCGTGCCCGACCAGGTGATTCGCTCGCTGGGTGTTCCGCTGGTTACCGGAGACATCCCCGGCGTCGCCGTTGTGATAGGCAAGTCCGAGGACCTCGAAGGCTTGGTGGCCATCATCAGGGACTACCAGGCCAAGGGCCTGCTCACCTTCCTGGTGGGCGAGTGCATCGACCAACTCGTGGGCGCGGGCATCAGGGTCGGCCTCGATATGCGCGTGGTGCCGCTGGGCTACGACATCACCGCCGTCACGCACGTGGTAACGGTCGCGATTCGCGCAGCGCTGATCTTCGGCGCGCTGGAGCCCGGAAACCTGGCAGCTCTGCGCGAGTACACCAAGGAGCGTGTGCTGGCGTTCGTGAACACCTTCGGCGAGATCGGAGCCGTTGAGGTATCGGCTGGCGCAGGCGCAATCGCGCTTGGCTTCCCGGTCGTGGCCGACATCGAGCTTGGCGACATGGAGGTTCCCGGCGCGTTGGTCTCCGTGACCAACCATGCCGAGACCGCCGCTAAATCCTACGAGATTCGCAACATCAAGGCCAAGGCTCCTGCGGTGGAGATTCCCGTGTCGTTCGCGCCGGCCTTCGAGGGCGAGATCATCCGCAAGGGCGACACCTACGTGGAGTTCGACTCCGACCACAATCCGACCGCCGAGGTCGTGACCATGTGCGAGAACGCGGACGATGTGGAGGATCGCAAGGTAGTGATCGACGGTCCCGACGTGCCCGATGGCGCGACGGAGCTGGTCAGGATGCCTCTTGCAGTGCAGGTAAAGGTCTACGGCGCCAAGATGCAGAAGGACTTCGAGCCTGTGATCGAGCGCAACATCCACGCCTGGTTCAACTACATCGAGGGCCTGATGCACACCGGCCAGCGCAATCTCTTCCGCGTGCGCATCAGCAAGCAGGCCTGGGAAGCGGGCCTCAGGCTCACCGATCTGGGCAACGTGCTGTGCGGCATGATTCTGGACGAGTTCGGCAAGGTGGTCGACAAGGTCGAGGTCGACTTCATCACCGACTTCGAAAAGTGCCAGGACTTCCTCGCCAACGTGGCAATGCCCCGCTACAACGAGCGCGACGAGAGGGTGGCGTCGCTCACCGACGAGAGCGTCGACACCTTCTACACCTGCGTGCTGTGCCAGAGCTTCGCGCCCAAGCACTGCTGCGTGGTGACCCCCGAACGACTGGGACTGTGCGGCGCGGTGTCGTGGCTCGACGCCAAGGCCACCAAGGAACTCAACGATGCCGGCCCCAGCCAGCCCATCCCCAAGGAGGGCTGCATCGACGAGAAGCTGGGCCTCTACGAAGAGGTGAACCGTGTCGTGAAGGAAGCCACGCACGGCGCGCTGGAGAGCGTGTCGCTCTACTCGATCATGACCAGCCCGATGACGAGCTGCGGCTGCTTCGAGTGCATCTGCGGCATCATGCCCGAGGCCAACGGCGTCGTGGTGTGCAACCGCGAGTACGCCGGCATGACCCCCACGGGAATGACCTTCGGCGAGCTGGCGTCGATGACCGGCGGTGGCGAGCAGACCCCGGGCTTCATGGGGCACAGCCGCACGTTCATCGCGTCCAAGAAGTTCATCTCGGCCGAGGGCGGCAACAAGCGCATCGTGTGGATGCCCAAGGACCTGAAGGATGCGGTGTCGGCGCGCCTCGACAAGAACGCGCTGGAGGCGTACGGCATCGAGAACTTCTCTAGCATGATCTGCGACGAGACGATCGCTACCGACTCTGCGGGCGTGCTCGAGTTCCTGCAGAAGGTGGGACACCCGGCACTGGAGATGGACCCGATCATGTAGCGTTTTTGCGTGCGCGGGCGCGAGAGTGCGCGTGCGGGGAGGAGTTGCCTCCCGAGATAGCTAGGCTTGAGCGGCCCGGCCTCGTTCGAGGTCGGGCCGCTCTGCTTTTGGCATGACTTACCCTGTTGGAAATCGCTCCTCTGTCTCAACGACCCCGAGGATCCGGACCTCGTCGACAAATTATGTTTGACAAGAATCGGATCCGTCGCAACTGCGAGAAGGATACCACGTTTTCTGCCAAATGCCCGAAGGCGAATGGAATCTGGGCGCTTTGAATCATAGAGAATCCGTATCTCTAATATGTAACATTCGTACAGAAAACACCAATCGAATTTTTCATGCGCATTTGCTGCTTTGCGCTGTTAATAGTGCTATATTCAGTGCGACTGTTTGCACACATATATTAGAAAGAACGTACAAGTAAATAAGAACTATGCGCATAAATGCAACCATGTTGAGATTGGGAGCAGATTCACTTGTAAATCTGGCAAATATCATGCGGAACTGGCCTTGCAAGAGAACGGGGATTTTATGGCAACGCGGGATATGAACAGCACGGGCATAAAGTTTAGAACTAGGCATGCTATTGCTCTGGCAATTGGCCTTTTAGCAACAGTTGGGCTTGTGTTTGGGGCAATCGCTTCAAATCCCGCCTCGGCACTTGCGGGCGACACCGTCGAAGTGCAATCGCAGACCTCGGCCGTTACCGGACTCGAAGACGTGAGCGCCGCCTGGAAGAACTTCAGGAACAGCGACGTCAACATGGCCATCACCGAAGCGGCCACTCCCACGTCGTCTGATACCGGAAAGCTGCTGTGGACGTCCAAGTTCCAGGGCGCCGATATGAACTCCCAGCCCACCGTGCCGATAATCGTGGACGACTGCCTTGTGACCACGTTCAAGAACGGCATCTACAAGCTCGACCTGGCAACCGGGCAGGTCGTGGCCAGCGGGACCATGGTCAGGGCAACCAACTGGGGGTACACTCCTCCGACCTACGCCGAAGGCATGGTCTTCGTCCCCATCGCCGGCGGAGTGCAGGCGTTCGATGCCACCACCCTCGAATCGCTCTGGGTCTACTACGTGGACAGCTCCGCGCAATCGCTTAGCCCAATCGCATATAGCGATGGATGCATCTACACCGGATGGTGGATTTCGGAGACCAAGGACGCGAGCTTCGCATGCATCGACGTTCGCGATGCCGACACCGGCAACTCGACCGAAGCCAAAACTCCCATGTGGACCAAGACCGTTGCCGGTGGCTTCTACTGGGCAGGCGCCGTGGTGGTCGGCGACCACGTGATCGTGGGCACCGACGATGGCACGTCCGACGATTCGGGGACAGCCCATGTGTACTCGTTCGACAAGAAGACCGGCAACGTCGTGTCCGACATAGGGGTCAAGGACAAGGGCGACGTTCGTTCGAGCATGGCATACGATGCCGATAACGGGCGCATATACTTCACCTCCAAGGACGCATACGTTTGCAGACTCGACATCGATGCCAATACTGGCGTTCTCTCCAACTTCGCATCGACCCATCTGGTCGACAGCAACGGAGTGGTGCTTTCGTCCACCAGCACTCCCGTGGTCTACAAGGGGAGGATCTTCGTGGGCGCCGGAAACCCGGTGCTTGGCGGAGGCGGAGGCAAGTCCGATGCCTTCTTCATCCTCGATGCCGATTCCCTCAAGACCCTGGACAAGCTCGAGCTGGATGGCGAGTGCAAGTGCTCGCCCCTGCTGTCCACCGCGCATGAGAGCGAGGGGTACCTCTACTTCTACGTGACGAGCAACTGCCAGCCCGGCGGCATAGAGGTCGTGAAGGTGCCCGCCGACAGGAACTCGCGCGAGCTGGCCGAGGTCGAGACTCTCTACGATGCCAGCGGCTACGAGCAGTATTGCATCAGCAGCCCGATCTGTGCGGATGACGGCACCATCTACTTCAGGAACGACTCCGCCACGCTCTTCGCGGTGGGAGACGCTGCCAAGGCGCCGACGATCGACTCCGACCTCGAACCCACCTGCGATGCGTATCTGGGCGAGCCGTGCACGCTGAGCGTGACGGCCAGCGCGCAGGATGTGAGCAGCCTCTCGTACCAGTGGTACTCCAGCACCGACAACTCCACGTATTCCGTCATCGACGGTGCCACGAGCAGCACCTACACCTGCATGCCCTCCGAAATGGGGACGCAATGGCTCTACTGCGAGGTCACCGCAACCAAGGGCGCGGATTCCATGGCGACCACCGCCAAGGTGCAGAGCAGCAAGTGCGAGGTGAACGTCGACGGATACGTGGACGTGACCTTCGAGAACGCCACGTATGCTGCCGGTGCATGGAACGACACGAAGACCGAGAGGGTGATTCTGTCGGACGTTTCCGCAGAGAACCGCAATGCGCAGGCTCTGGTGCAGCAGGCCGCCATCGAGGCCGGTCTAACCGGACTGGAGTTCGACGCGGGCAACGTGTCGAAGCTCATGGGCGTGGGTGCAGGCGACGCGGGCGCGAGCTCCGAATGGGTCGCCTTCATCGACGATTGGGCGACCACGTCGGGCCTTTCGACCTACACGATAGGCGACGGCACGCTGGCCAGCGGCAGCTCGATCGCTGTGCGCTACAGCGCCAACGGCGGCTCCGATGTGGGCTTGGGCAACGGCACCGACAAGTCGCTGGCGAGCCTGGATATCGATGGGCTTGAGCTTGCCCCGACGTTCTCTTCCAGCCAGACATCCTACGATGCCGTGCTGGCTCCGGGAACCACGTACGCCAAGGTCCGCGCAGTACCCACCGACAAGGCTTTCCAGGTGAAGGTGGCGGCCGAAGATGCATCCGGCGCCGACACCGCAACCACCTATCCCAACGGGTCGACCATCTCCGTCTACGACGGGCAGACCATAACCGTTACCTGCGGAGACCCGAGCTGGCCCACCACCGCGGCTGGTTCTGCCGGCGTTGCGGCCAAGACGTATACCATCGAGGTGAAGGCGGCTATGGCCTCCATCGCGGTGTCTCAGCCGGAGTTCTCTAGGGTCTCCACCGGCAAGATCCATGCCGGAGAGGTGCAGATCCGGCAGGTGACCATCGAGAACACCGGCAACGTGACCCTCAAGGGGCTCAAGCTCGCAAAGAGCCTGTCGGAGGCGTTCGCCGTTTCCGACCTCGAGGTGTCGCAGCTCGCCCCCGGAGAGAAGACCACGGTGAGCATGAGTACTGTCGAGGGCACTCCGGCCAGCAAGAACCTCAACAACGACATGGCCATTCCCTACACGGGTTCGTTTACCGTGAGCGCTAAGGGCAGCCTTGGCGGATCGGACGACTTGGGGCTCGAGGCCGCGCAGACCTGCAGCTTCTCGGTCGAGGTGGACGGCATCGACTGGGTGCGCCTGTCGGGCGAGGGCAGGTACGAGACGGGTGCGGCGATCGTGGAGGAGGGCTTCGATTCTACCGGCGGCACCGCGATACTCGTGACGGGCGGCAACTTCCCCGACGCGCTGTGCGCATCCGGCCTTGCCGGCGCGCTCGACTCCGACGGCAGCGGTGTGCCGGTCGTACTCACCAGCAGCGACAGCCTCAGCGACCCTGCCAAAGAGCAGCTCGAGCGGCTCAAGCCCTCCAAGGTCGTGATCGTGGGCGGTACGGCGGCGGTCTCCAACGAGGTGAAGTCGCAGGTTTCGAACCTGCTGGGCTGCCAGATCGACCGCGTGTATGGCGATTCCCGCTACGAAACGAGCAACGCGGTCTACGAGTACGGCAAGAAATATGGCAGCTGGTCCAACACGGCCATCGTGGCCACCGGCGCCAAGTACGCCGACGCCCTGTCCGTCAGCCCGTACGCATACGCATCCAAGACGGCGATTCTTCTGGCCGACAGCAGCGGAGTCCTGCCAGACGAAGCCTCCAGGATCGTGAAGGACGGCTCGTTTGCCAACGTCCTGATCGTGGGCGGCACGTCGGCCGTGTCCGACAAGGTCGAGACCGCAGCGCAGATCGGCCAAGGCAAGAAGGTCCAGCGTCTGAGCGGCGCGAACCGCGACGATACCAGCATCCAGATCGCAAAGTGGGCTACCGGGACGATGGATTCCGCGGCGTTCGAGCCGTCGGAGAAGCTCAGCTTCGACAACATGGCCATCGCCACCGCATGGAACTATCCCGATGCTCTGGCCGGTGCCTCCATGTGCGGCAAGAACAAGGCCGTGGTGGTGCTCATGGTGGACAGCAGCGACGGTGCGCAGAAGCTCGCCACCGAGCTGCTGACATCCAAGAAGGCGCGCATCAACACCGCATACATCCTCGGTGGCACGAGCGCGATCGGAAACGACGCGCTTAACACCCTCAAGTCGTACATGTAGAAAGCAAGGCAGCGATAGCGCGAGAGCGCAAGAGCAAGATCCGGAACCGAAAGGACCCAAATTGGAAGCCGCAGAGTCTCTGTTTGCAAACATCCTGGACATCATCTCGCAAGGGGCGCTGCTGCCCACGATGGTGATACTCGTCGCGCTCATCATCTACGGCGTGTACGTGGTGGGCAGCCTCTTGGCCGAGATATTCACCGAGCGCAAGCACTTCAATCTCAACATGCCCGACTTCCTGCAGGGCCTCGACGAGGCCGAGCTGGATGCCACAGCGAGCTACATCGCGGATAGCGGCATGCTGGGCAGCCAGAAGAGCGCGCTCATCAAGATATGCGACAACATGAACCTGGCATACGAGACGCGCCTGGCTCTGGCCAGAAAGACGACCTGCGACATCAAGCGCAAGTTTCAGGCAAGGCTCTCGCGCACCGACCTCGTAGCCAAGATCGCCCCGATGTTCGGCCTCATGGGCACGCTCATCCCGCTGGGCCCCGGCATCATCGCACTCGGCAACGGCGACACGGCCACGCTGGCGACTTCGATAGGCATCGCGTTCAACACCACCGTGGCGGGCCTCATCGTTGCGGTGATCTGCCTGGTGGTCACGCGCATCAGGAAAGCCTGGTACGACGAGTACGTGGAGGCGGCCGAGGCCGCGATGACCTCGCTTCTGGAAAAGATCGACATCGCCGAGGAGATGGAAGAGGGCGGATACGATGCCTAGCCAAGCCACGCGTACGGCGGCATCGCCCAAGCCGAGGAAGTCCAGGCGCTCGAAGAGGACGCACCGCGGCTACATGCAGTCGTCCATAGGCACTGTGGGCGAGAACTTCGACGAGAGCGCCGACATCATGGGCAGCTTGGGCAACCTGATGGACGCCATGCTGGTGTTCGCCTGCGGTCTGATCGTATCGATCGTGGCCCACTGGAACGTGGACCTCTCGGTCACGCAGGTCGTGGAAGAAGAGCAGATGACCCAGATCGAGCAGGTAGAGCAGATAACCCAGGACGTTGCCAGCGGAAGCAGGTATTCGGAGAGGGGCACGGTCGTTGAGGATTCCGAGACGGGCGACCTCTACCTCATAGAGCAGAACGACAGCGCGTCGGGCACGTCCGGCACGCAGTCCGGATCTGGCGAGTAGCAGCCGGACGCCAGCCGGACGATCGAGAGAACTGGGGCAAGTGCAATGCAGGGTAGGAAACGCACGGTGCGCAGGTTGATGGCGGCCATGTGCCTGGTGGCCGTGACGGCGTTTGCGACGCTGACCGGGGCAGACACGGCGTATGCCGCTACAGGATCTGTAACGGTTCCATCGGGAGCCACCGTGTTCTCCGCGCAGGTGGATGCAGTGGATGCCAGCGGAGCTGCAACCACCGTGGAATGCAGGTTCGCGGTGGTGTCGAGCACCGAGGTCTGCGTGTACGGCAGCGGCAGCCTCACCGGGCAGCGCGCCATCGACACGTCGTTCGTCGGCAGCGTCAGCGTGCCGCAGACGGTGCGCTACGGCTCGAACATCTATACCGTGGCGGGAGTCGACGCATACGCCTTCGGCGGCATCGCCGGCCAGTGCTGCTCTTCCGTCACGTCGGTCGAGCTGCCCGACACCGTGAGGTCGATCGGCTCCTATGCATTCGCCAACTGCAAGGCGCTGTCGCAGATCGATATGCCACAGTCGCTCAAGGTGGTGGACGACTACTCCTTCTACGGGTGCTCGGCGCTCGAGGAGGTCACTATCCCCAGCAACGTCGGGACCTTGGGCGGCTATGCTTTCTGCCAGTGCACGTCGCTCAAGAAGGTGCGCTTCGAGTGCGATGCCACCTGCGTGGCGCGTTACGCCTTCACCGGCAAGATGAACGTGAGGACCGTGATCTACGAGGGCAAGGCCATCGACGAGGACAGCGCCAGCTACTACTTCAACTCCGAGACCTCGCAGATGCCCACCTTCTACTACACGGTGAAGTTCTACGGCAGCCAGGACGATGCCGTGGCGGACACCAACATGCTGGGCAAGGTGGTGCTTTCCAACAACGTGAAGTACAAGGACGTGCACCAGGGGATGAAGGGCGCGCTCGAGGGCGAAGTGCCCGCGTATCCGGAAGGCACCAACCTGTGGATGTTCGAAGGCTCGCCTGCCCAGCACAAGACCATCAGCGACTCGCTCTACGCCTACCCGGTGTTCTCGAGGTACCGCGACCTGTCGTACGGCAGCGCGGAGTTTCCCGATTGCAACTACACGGGAGCTGCGATGCAGCCAACGCTCGAGGTCTACCGCTACATCCAGGGCAACAGCATCCTGGTGCAGCCCACGCTCAAGGTGTGCGACATGAACGGCACGCAGCTCGACTGCGACATCAACTACACCGTGACCTACCAGCGCGACGATGGCAACGGCAACTGGGTGGACACCACCGACCTCACCAACCCCGGCGTGGTGCAGATCACCGTCGCGGGCGTGGCGCCCTACGAGGGAACCGTCAAGACGACGTTCGAGATCAAGTTCGAGACGGGCTGCACGTTCGTCTCCGACATAGACTGCGCCAAGGACGGCGAGATCACCAAGGAACCCTGCGCGTTCAAGATCACGTCGATCGAAGGCAACACAGGCACGCTCTCGGTGAACAAGAGGGCCATTACCAAGGAGGAGAACGCGGCCGATTCCAAGACCCGCGCGGTGGACGTGGACCTCGAAGGCGACATCACGATACCCGAGACCGTAGAGGCCTTCGGCATCACGTTCAAGGTGACGGGCATCGAGGCATACGCCTTCGGCTACACCAATATCGCCGACGAGGTGTCGTGCTCGAAGCTAACCGGGGTCACGCTGCCCGGGACCATCGAGTCCATCGGCACCAAGGCGTTTTACCGGTGCGAATCGCTCAAGAAGGTGGTGTTCGAGGGAGACCTCGACTCTTCGACCTTCGGCGGCAGCACCTTCTTCGAGTGCGAAAACCTCGACACTGTGGTGTTTATGGGCAAGAGGCCCAGCGACGCGCGCTATGCGCTGTCGAGCATCTTCTCGAACTCGCCCGATTACTACTACACGATCACCTTCTACGAGAGCAGGGACGCCTGCGAGAAGGGCGCCGCGCCCATCGGCAAAGCAACGCTTTCCGACGACGTGCTGCTGGGCGACGTGCCCAACAAGCCTACTGGCGAGGGCATCGTGTACAGCGGATCGGTGCCCGACTATCCCGATTCGCTCATCGACGATAGCAGCAACCCCGACCGGCACTGGTATGCGCCCGCGTGGGCGTACCCCGATGTGGACCTGGATCACAGGGTGCAGATGCAGTCGTGCCTGTCGGACTCGGTGAACGCCTATGCGCAGCAGATGCAGGATGCCTTCGCCATCGACGATGCCATCGTGCTGGGCATAAACAGCAAGTACAGCTGGAGCGGCGAGCCTGCGGTAACCAGCTCCAATATCAGGGTCTATGCCGCAAGGGGAGGCCGCCTCGCAGAAGGCGAGGACTACACGCTCGAGTTCCAGCGTCTCTCCGATAGCGAAGTGTGGGAGAAGACCGATGACCTGGTGTCGGGCGGCGACCTCCGCGTCGTGATCAGCGGGGCCGGAGCCTATGCGAGCGCCACGCGCAACCAGGTAGTCGAGTTCCGCATCGTTACCAGCGAGTCGGCCGTGGGCACCTACTTTACCCACGACGTGAAGGTGGAAGACGCGTTTGGCAACGTGAGCACGATGCCCTGCACGTTCAGGGTCACCTCGCTCGGCGAGGGCCGCAGCGCCATGGTGAGCGCTCCGTCGAGCGGCGGGGCGGCCATGTCGCAAAACGGAACTTCGGGCACGGTGACCATCCCCGAGTACGTGGAGTGCAACGGCGTGCCGTACAAGGTTACCGCGGTGGGCGAAAATGCATTCATCAGCTGCTCCAACATCACCCGGATCGATCTGCCCGACAGCGTCTCGGAGGTTGGCACCGGTGCGTTCAGGTTCTGCAGCTCGCTGGTGTCGGGAACGATACCCGAGGGCATGACCGACGTGCCGATGTACCTGTTCCATGGCTGCTCGTCGCTCGCGCACATCGACATCCCCGAAGGCGTGAAGAGCATCGGAGTCTACGCGTTCTACGGGTGCTCCTCGCTTTCCAACGTGGAGCTGCCCTCGACGCTCGCCACTATCGACAAGACCGCGTTCAACCAATGCTCGTCGTTGGGCGAACTCACCATTCCCAGCACGCTCGAGAGCTACGAGACCGCGTTCAGCGGCACGGGCGTGACATCCGTGACCTTCGAGGAAGGCGTGACGGAGGTGCCAAGCTCGGCTTTCGCGCAGTGCACGAAGCTCACGCAGGTCAGCCTGCCGCAGAGCCTGGAGACCATCGGCGACCTGGCGTTCATGCGCGCGCCCATAGCCACGCTCGAGCTGCCCGACGGCTTGGGCACGGTGGGACAGACGGCGTTCTACTCGTGCCAGCAGCTCTCGACCGTGATATTCGACGGCGACCCCGCCGTGATCGAGTTCGATGCCAACGCCTTTGGAGCATGCTCGGGCATCTCGAAGATTGTGTACAGGCAGAGCGCCATGAAGAGCGTGTCGGAGATATTCCCGCTGGCGTCCAGCTCGCTGAAATCGTATTCTGGCATCGCGTTCTACGCCTCGCAGACCGATTACGAGCAGGGCAACCCGCTGGGCGTGGCGTACGTTGAGCACGGCACCAAGCTGCGCAACGTGTACGCCGGCAACCTCTCGGGCGAGAGTCTGTTCGACGGCACGGTGCCGGAGCTTCCCGAGGGCACCAGCATGTGGGTGTTCGATGGCGGAAGGTCGATAAGCGAGAGCCACGACGGTCACGCATACGCCATCGCGCACGCCGGCGAAGAGACCGACCTCTCTACTGGCTACGTGGTCACCGACGGCGCATATGCCTACACAGGTGTGACCATCGACCCGTTTGCAGACGGCACTGGCATGGTGACCACCGCTTCGGGCAAGGCGCTGGCACGCGGAACCGACTACACCCTCTCGTTCGAGAGGCAGAGCACCGACGGGACGTGGGAGTCGACCGGCAACAAGACGTCGCGAGGCACCGTGAAGGTAATCGCCACCGCCATCGAGGGCAGCGGCTATACCGGCCAGGCCGTGGGCTACTACGCCATCACCGAGTACATGCCCGGCTCCACCTTCGTGGACGAAGATGCCGCCGGCCATCAGATCACGTACCTGGTGCTCGAGGGCGGCAACTCCGTGGAACCCGGCAAGGTGGCCGTGGGCGTAGGCGGAAGCTCGGGCAGCTACCAATGCGCCGTGAGCGAGTCGGCAACGGGAGCGCTGGAGATTCCCGAGACGGTGCACGACCCGCGCGGCGTGGCCTACACTCCCACCGAGATATCGCCCTATGCGTTCTATAGATGCACCGGCATCACCTCGGTAAAGATCCCCTCCAACGTGGAGTACATAGGGGAGAGGGCCTTCGCCTACGAGAGGCAGAAGACCGACGTGCGCACCAGCTCTGTCGCCAAGATCGAGTTCATGAACGACCTCTCCAAGTGCACGCTGGCCAGAAGCTCCTTCACCGGATGCGACGTGGTCAAGACCGTGATCTACGACAAGGGCAAGGGCAAGTTCGAGCGCATCTCGCCCCTGAAGAACAAGGCTGGGGTCACCACCACCTACTATTGCACCGCCAGATACTACGACTCCATCGAGTCGCTGCGTTCCGGTGCGGAGCCCTTGGCCAAGGCGGTGCTGAAGGAGGGGAGCTACCTGTTCTCGCCTTCGATTTCGGACTACCTATCCGGCAGCGACAAGGTTCCCGTGGCCGATGCCGGCTATGCGTGGGTCTACGACGACGATGCGCAGGATTCCGATGGCCGCATCACCGACTCGCAGAACGTCTACGCGCACGAGATATCGGACAACACGATAGTGGCCAACGTGAAGGTGAGCCTGGACGGCAGCACCTCCGACGCGGCATGCGTGTTCTCGATACTCTCCAACCCGACCGATGGCGCAAACGGCACCGTGTCGGTGGGCAGGATGAGCGACGGTTCCCCGGCGATGCAGGCTACCACCAGGGGAGTGGTCGAGATACCCGCGACGGTATCGTGCAACGGCAGCGCCTACGACGTGGTGGAAGTGGGGGCGTTCGCCTTCGGCTCAAGCGATCCCGAGCGGGCGTGCTCCGCGATCTCTGGAATCGAGCTGCCCGCATCGGTGAAATCGGTGGAGCAGGCTGCGTTCATGAACTGCACGTCGCTGGCGAGCGTGAAGGTCGGCAGCGGCTCGGAGCTTGCAAGCATCGGAGCGGCTGCGTTCTCGGGATGCTCCACCCTCGCGCAGTTCGACCTGCCGCAGGGGCTTGAGACCATATCGTCCTCGGCGTTCGACGGCTGCGCGTTCACGCGGGCGGTGCTGCCGCCCACGCTGCAGAAGCTGGGCAAGCGCGCCTTCAATTCGTGCTCGCAGCTCGAGGAAGTCGTGTTCGCGGGAGCCATGCATTTGGATCTGCCCGCCCTCGATGGCGGTAGCGGCGGCGGATCCGCGGGTGCGGCATACACGTCGGATTCTGCCGAGATGAAGCTCTCGGTGGTCGACGACTACGCGTTCGCAGGCTGCGCGAAGCTCTCGAGGGTGGTGTTCGAGGCGGATGCGTCGGCGACAACCGTGTCGGAGGTTGCGTTCGATGGCTGCAGCTCCATCTCCAAGGTGGTCTTCGGCGCGGGAAGCGCGCAGATGCAGCTCGCCGAGGCCACGCCCAGCGTGTACTACACTGTCTCGTACTTCGCCTCGGCCGAAAGCCAGGCCGCCCTCGACAGGCTGTCGTATGTGGTGGTGCCGGCGCACACCGTGATGGATACGCTCTCGCAAGACCAGATATACGCCGGCTCGGTGCCGGACTTGCCCGAGCACTACGAGTGGACGAGCCAATTCGACTCGTCGCAGCCTCTGGCCGACTCCGCGCAGATGTGCATGCGCAAGATCTCGTACCAGATCGACACCTCAAGGGTCGACCCGGCCTTCGAGGTGAGCGTGAAGGTGGCGGGGCAGCAGAGCGCCACGGCCACATACGGCGACGAGGTGGAAGTGCAGGTGAGCGCGCTGTCGCAGGCGCAGCCCAGCGGTTTCAAGGTCGTGGGCGCCACGAGCGGCAACATCGTGTACGAAAGCGATTCGAGCGCGGGCACCTTCGCGATGCCCGGCGAAGACGTGCGCATAAGCGTGGGCTACGGCATGGACCTCAAGCTTTACGTGCAGAAGGCCAAGGCCGCCGAACCCGTGGAGCACGTGCTCTCGGTGGAGCAGGTGGAAACAGCGGCGCAGGGTCCGTCGTCGCCCGATGGCGAAGGCGATGTCCTGTACTACAGCGCATGGGACGAGTACCGCGAGGCAGGGGTGACAAGAGCCGACGAGTACATCGGGCTTTCCGACCTAGTGGCTCTGGCGGGCACCGACTTCGACGAGGGCGACTCGCTGGTGTTCGAATCCACGCAAAGCGCAGCGAGCTTCACGCTCTCCTACAACGACATCCAGAACTACGAGCGCTTCTACTATCCCAACATCGCCAACGTCGACCCCGACGGCGGCGTTGAGGTCGAGCCGGTGCTGGCCATAAGGTCGGCCAAGGCCAACCCGCAGATGCAGAACGTGGACGACCTCCAGGGATCGATGTCGGGCGGCTACACCCTGTGCATGGGGCAGAGGGAACGCGAGCTGCTCAACATAGTGGACACGCAGTCCAACTGCATCTCGCGCATCGACAAGATCACCGTGCTGTGCGGTGCAGAGCCGGTGAGCAAATGCACCGTCGAGGGACTGGACGAGGGATTCTACTACACCGGCGAGCGGATCGCGCCCACCGTGGTGGTGCGCGATCCCGACGGCACCGAGATGGTCGAGGGCATCGATTACACGGTCTCGTACGGCGAGAACGTCGATGCCGGATACGGCACCGTGACCATCACCGGCATGGGCGCCTACACGGGCAGCGCCGACTTCGAGTTCAAGATCATGAGGCTGCAGAGCATCGCCGGAGCTACACGCGAGGCCACGGCGGCGACGATAGCACTGCAAGCCTACCCGCAGGGCAGCGACGGCGTGATCCTGGCATCGTCGCGCAACTACCCCGACGCGCTCTCGGCCACGGCGCTTTCCGGCGCGCTCGGCTACCCGATAGTGCTCACGGGGCAGGGGAGCCTGTCCGACGAAGCCCGCGACGCCATATCGGCTCTCTCCGCAGGGCGCGAGGAGTTCGAGGTCATCGTGGTGGGCGGCGAGTCGGCGATTTCGCGCGAGGCTAGGAATGCCCTGCTGCCCTACGTGTACAACGAGAACTACATCGTGGCCCTTGCCGGCAACGACAGGTACGCCACGTCGTACGCGGTCTACGACTACGGGGAGCTGCGCGGCATATGGGGAGACACGGCGATCGTGGCTTCGGGCAACGGATTCGCCGACGCGCTCTCGATATCGCCCTATGCGTCGGCCTACTCGGCGCCCATCATGCTCACCAACGGCGAGTCGCTCACGTCGGACTTCGCCGACGCGCTCGCCAAGGACGGCTTCGATCGGGCCGTCGTGGTCGGAGGCACGGGGGCCGTGGGCGGCGGGGTGGAGTCCAAGCTCGAAGAGCTGCTGGGATCCGGCTCCATCACAAGACTCGGCGGCGACGACAGGTACGACACATGCTCCAAGATCGTGGAGTTCGAGCTTGGCGAGGGCATGACCTGCGACGGTGCCGCGGTGGCGACTGGCCAGAACTTCCCCGACGCGCTGGCGACCGGCGCGATGCTGGGCAAGACCAAGTCGGTGCTGCTGCTGGCCAGCGCATCCAACGCCAGCGCCCTCGATGTGCTGGGAAACTATTCGGGCGATGTGGCCCGCGTGCTCGCCATAGGCGGCGACGCGGCGTTGCCAATGGAGGTAAAGATGAAGGTGCTCGACGAGCTCTCGTGGTCGGAGGAGGCTCTCCAGTGAAGCAGGATTCGAGATACGTTGGCAAGCATGTGAACCTCTCGCATTCGACGGGGAGGTCGAAGCCCGGATGCCACGTGCGTCGTGATGCGAGGACGGCTGCGAGGGCGGCGCTTTGCATGACGCTTGCAGTGGTGATGACGGTCACCGCGCTGGGAATGCCCTTCGGAGCCGTGGCCGAGGGTTCCGACGCGGATGCCTCGACGCAGGAGATGGCGACCGAAGGCGGTGCAGCTTCTAGCGAGGCGGCGGTCGACGCTGCGGCAAGCGACGGTTCGGCAGCAGGCGGCGCATCTGGCGATGCCGCCGTGCAGCCCGGTGACGACCAGGGCCAGCAGGGCGACGGCGCTGGCGACCAGCAGGCCGTCGAGCCGGACGATGTCGACGACTCCGACGAAACCGGCACCAATTTCGAGGACGACGCGACTGGCAACGTCGATGCGACCGACGCGGCATCCACAGATACGAACGTCGCCAAGGCCATATCCGACGTCCAATCCTACGTGGAGAGCAAGTCGGAGGAGGCCGACGCGCAGGCCGACGACATCATCACCACCACTACCGACGAGGGCAGGGAGGTCAAGTTCCACATCACCAGCTCCAACACCGTGGCGCTGGGAATCGGCGGGTCGCCCACCGAGGGCAACACCGCAATCGACTACACCTACACCGGCACGCTGAGCATACCCTCCACCGTGAGCAAGGACGGCAAGACCTACACCGTCACCGCGGTCGAGTCCTACGCGCTCGCGCCGTACTACGTGTACTCCACCCGCGTGCCATGCAAGATCACCGGGCTCAAGATTCCCAGCACCGTTACCTCGATCGGCACGCAGGCGTTCAGCTACTGCTCGGGCGTTTCCAGCGTCACGATTCCTGCGTCGGTGACCAGCATCGGCAACTCCGCGTTCGCCTATACCGGCCTCAAGGAGGTCACGTATGCGGCGGGCTCGCCCCTCACCTCCATCTCCTACGGCCTGTTTGCTGGCACCAAGCTCGAGAACCTCGACTTCATCCCGTCCACCATCACCTCCATCGGCGCCAGCGCCTTCGCGGAATCGAGCCTCACGAGCGCCGTGATTCCCGCGCAGGTCACGAGCTTGGGCGCCTCCGTGTTCTCGGGATGCAAATCGCTTGCCAGCTCGTCCTTCGCGCAAGGGTCGACGATTACCGAGATACCGTCCAGCACCTTCTACAAGTGCACGTCGCTCAAGTCGTACGAGTTCGGCGAGCAGATCGTCAGCGTCGAGTACAGCGCCTTCGCGGGGTCGGGCCTCTCGGCGGTCTACATCCCGTCCACGCTCACCTATCTGGGGGAGTCGGCCTTCTCGGGATGCAACGTGCTCTCCAACGTGACCTTCGACGAGGGGCACCAGCTCATGTCCATATCGGACGGGCTGTTCTCCAAATGCACTTCGCTCAGGTCCATCGACCTGCCCAGCAACGTGCGCTACATCGGCTCCAAGGCGTTCATGGAATGCAGCCGCATCCGAGAGATGCAGCTGCCCAAGTCGGTCGAGAGCATAGGCGACTTCGCGTTCCAGGGATGCACCGCGCTCAGGCGCATCTCGTTTATTGGAAGCGCCGCCAACATGCAGGTGGCCAGCAACGCGTTCTACCTCGACAACCAGCTCACCGACGTGGTGTTCTACGACAAGAAGCACCCCGGCCTCACGTTCCAGAGTTCGGTGCCAACCTACTACTACACCATCGCGTACCACTACGCTGGCTTCTCCACCGAAGACGAACCCAACGCCACGTTCGTGGTGGCGGCCAACAGCATCCCCGAGTCGGCCGACAGCAGCCAGGTGTTCTCCGGCGAGTACCTGGCCTCGACTCCCGAGGGCAACGCGTGGACATACGAGGACGGGTTCTCTCCCCAGTACGAGATCTCCGACTCCTTCTATGCCACCGCCTCCCAGCCCGTGGCCGACCTCGCGGTGGGCGACACCTTCGTGGCGCGCACGGCAGACGGCGTGGACGTGACCTACACGGTCGTCCAGCTCGCCGACGGCACCACGCCGGGCATAGCCAAGGTGGGATACGAAACCGAGAAGGGCAACCAGTGCGCCATCGACAGCTCCACCACGGGTTCGGTGACCCTGCCGCAGCAGGTGGTGGGAAGCGACGGCAAGACCTACACGGTGGGATCGATCGACCCCTATGCCTTCCTCAACTGCAGCAGGCTCGTTTCCATCGCCATCCCTTCGACCGTGTCCTCGATCGGATCCAAGGCTTTCGCGCGCTGCATCTCGCTTAGGAACGTGTACTTCGAGAGCGACGCGTCGTCCATCGTGGACGACCAGCTGTTCTCGGGCTGCGGCAACATCTCGCGCGTGGTGTACGGTGGCAAGAAGGCCAACATCAGCTTCGCGATGTCGTCGCCAGACGTGTACTACACGGTGACCTACTACGAGAACAGGCACGACATGGAGATAGGACACGTGCAGGCCAAGGTCGTGGTGCACGAGAGGGCGCGCATGGACAGCCTCTCGGACGACCAGGTCTACTCGGGCACCATCCCCGACCTCGCGGCGGGATTCGACTGGAGCTACGAGAGCGGCTTCGGGGCCGACATCCCGCTGGTGGACTCCTGCACGGCCTACGCCGCGGGAATCGGATTCCAGGTGGACGTGGAGGTGTACGCCGGCAACGTGGAGAAGACGGCGTGCTGGTTCCGTCCCATCACCCTCGACGAGAGCACCAAGACCGGCACCGCGATGGTGGGACTGGACAAGGACGGGGTCACGGCCGTGCACACCTCGGTGTCGGGAATCCCCGTGATTCCGGCCAGCGTGACCGACGAAGACGGCAACACCTACAGGGTGATGGGCGTGAGCGACTACGCCTTCGGCTCTACGCAGTCGTACCAGGCCTGCCACTACCTCACGGCCATCAATCTGCCCACCACGGTAGCCAGCATAGGCACGGGGGCGTTCCAGAACTGCGAGCTGCTGGACCGCATCGAGATTCCGGCCACCGTGGAGTCGATTGGGGAGTCGGCGTTCGAGTGCTGCATCGGTCTTGCCAAGGTGACCTTCGGCTCGCAGAGCAGGCTAGGCAGCGTTCCGGCAAGGGCGTTCTACGGCGACTACAAGCTCGGAACGGTCGCGCTGCCCGACTCCGCGACATCGATCGGGGAGTCGGCATTCGCGGGATGCTACTACTACAATTGGGAGACGCACGAGTCTTACGGCCTCACGAGCGTGTCGATCCCATCGTCGTGCACGACCATCGGCGACAGCGCGTTTCAGGGCGACCAGTTCCTGCAAGACATAATCCTGGGCAAGAGCGTGCGGTCGATAGGCGAGAGGGCCTTCTACCACTGCTGCGCTGCCAACAGCATAAGGTTTCTTGGCAACGCGCAGAACGTGACCGTGGGCAGCGAGGCATTCGACCTGAGGGTCTACGATTACACCAACAGGCTCATCGGCCTCATATTCATGGACAAGAAGTCGGAGACGGTGGCCGACTACATCAAGCTCGCCGACAGTCGCGGCAACCAGCTGGACTTCGACACCTACTACTGCATCAGCTTCTACGGTTCGGTGGCCAACTACAAGAGCGGAAACCCCATGGAGCAGCTGATCATCCGCGACAACGTCTCGGCCTCCTACTACCAGGACGGTTACCTCTCGGGCACGCTGCCCGCGCTCGAGCAGGGCATGCAGTGGAACTGCGAGTCGGGCTTCGGCATCGACAAGCGCACCACCGACTCCTACTACGCGGTGCTGGGCCGCGACATCTCGCTTGCGCAGGTGACCCCCGAGCAAAGCTCCTACTACTACACCGGCGGGTACCTCAAGCCGTCCATAAGCGTGACGATGCCCGACGGCACCGAGCTGGTGGAGGGTGTCGACTGGGAGTTCGACACAAGCCGCGGCACCAACCACGATGGATACGTGAACAACAGGCATGGACCGGATGCCTACATATGCATCAAGGGCATAGGCAACTACGCCGGATCGACGCAGGGCACGTTCTCCATCTCGCAGAAGGCCGATGCCAAGGCGTCGTTCTCGGTGAACTTCCTGGGCCGCGACGAGTACAGATACGACGGCACCGCGCACGAACCCGCGGTGAGCGTGAGCGCCACCCTGATGGGCGAACCCTACGATGCCGTCGAGGGCGAGGACTACACGGTCTCGTACGAGAACAACGTGAACGCCGGCACCGGCAGCGTGGTGGTAACGGGTACCGACTCCAGCATCTTCGGCGGCACCTACGAGCGCGAATTCCAGATTACGCCGCTCTCGATCCAGATGTGCACCATCTCGGGCATAAAGGTGGAATACAGCCTGCTCACGGGCTTCAAGATCGACGAAGAGGTCGTGGTGGTCAACCCCTGGGGCCAGGAGCTGCAGCAGGACGTGGACTACGTGGTGCACACCCTCAACACCACCGCCTCCGGCACCGGCACGGTGAAGATCGAGGGGCTGGGCAACTATTCCGGCATAGTGAGCCGCACGTTCGACGTGAACGACCAGTCGGGGCAGGGCAGCAGCGACCACGGTCCGGGAGGCGACGGCACGGGGTACGGCACCGGCACGGGTTCGGGTTCTACCTCGGGCACGGGCAGCGGCACGGGCACGTACGGACTCGACAGCAACGTGGCCGCCAGCAACTCGGCATCGGGTGGATCTGCCGCAGGCTCGCGTTACAGCGTGACCAAGCTCGGGTCGCCCGACGGCATCGCGGTCGTGGTGGTCAACTACTGGTGGCTCGTCTTGCTGCTGGTGGCGCTGGGTGCTTTGGCTGCGGGCATCGTGCGAAAGAAGTGGACATTCGACAAGGATTTGCATAGCGAGCCAGAAGTAGGACATATGTAAAATACCTACTTCCGCTTTCGTATGTATGTAACAACTAAAAAATATCGATAAATTAAGAGCGAATGCATGAATTAACACAATTAGCATCGCTAGCAACTGCTACAATTCTACCGTCTTGGGAAATCCTGTTTCTTTCAGCTAAATTCTGGCTGATCCGAGACAGGATTTCTTGTTTTGAGCGTTCCAATGTGGCAGAGCTTTTATCCGCATTGCAATGCTAGCAAGGAGGGCAATGCCTGTCAGCAGTGACTGGCGGGCATTCGAACTCGGAAGGAGTGCAGCATGGAACTGCAGCAGAGCCTATGGAAGAGGGTGCTAACGCTCCTGCTCGCCATCATCACGGTGACGAGCATGGTGCCCACGAGCGCCTTCGCTTCCACGGCGGCTTCGACCAATGCGTCGGAGCAATCGCAGGCTGCGGGGGACGAGGTCGATTCGGCCGATGACGCCCTGCAGCTAGGCGATTCGACTACTAGTTCGTCGGGGGAGGTGAACGAGCAAGACGACGCTGCGATGGCAGCCGACGAGGCGGTGCAGGCGGCATCCTCCGAGGGGGAGGCCGACACGCAAGCCGCGGACGACGAAGCGGCGGTCCAGGTAGAAGACCCGTTGTATTCCGGTGGTTCCGGTACCGAGGCCGACCCGTTCCTCATCTCCACCGCAGACGACATGAGGGCGCTGGCCACCTACGTTAACGGTGCGGGAATTGACACCTCCACGAACGGCTCCCAGGGCAAGTTCTACAAGGTTACCAACGACATCGACCTTGGCTGCACCGCCGACAACCAGTGGGTTCCCATCGGAACCTATAAATATGATGGCGCGCAGGGGACGTCGTTCCAGGGATCTTTCGACGGCGACTATCACCAAATCTCCGGACTCTACATCGACAACGATGCCGATTATCAGGCTCTGTTCGGATACGTAGGCCAGTATTCTACCGTAAAGAACTTCACGGTAGAAGGCTATGTTTCTGCTGAAAGTGCTGCGGGTGTGATCGGCTATTCGTACTTCTATCCCTGCGAGATGCAGAATCTGGGCAATTATGCAGAGGTGCACGGTAGCCTCAACGCCGCAGGCATCCTTGTTATCGGGAATGGAAGCTGGACTGGCAGCCGCTTGCTCGGATGCTGGAACCGCGGAACGATCAGTTCGTCCGAGGGTGCTGCTGCAGGTATTGTCAAACAAGCTTGCAATATCGTCGAGAACTGTGTGAACTATGGCGAAGTTTCGGGTGCGACCAATGCAGGTGGCATCGAAGGCAGCACGGGCGTGAAGGCCAACTTCGTCAACTGCCTCAATGTGGGTCAGGTGACCTCGCCATCCAAATCTTATGGAATCTGTGGCACAGCTGCCAAGCAGACTTCGACATTCGATAGCTGCTACTACCTTGCCAGCGCCTCTGCTGCTGGCAGTGCAGGCGGCGAAGGCCTCACCTGGTTCGAGCTGGTAAAGCCCGAGACCGCAAAGGCTCTCGGAAGCGCGTTCGAGTACAACGCAGGCACCTATCCGGCGTTCGCCGAGGAGCTGCGCTACCTGGGCGAGCCCACCTTCGATGGAGAGTACTCCGATGTGAGCTACATGCTGGGCGACGACGTGAGCGACCTTGTCGCCGCGGCCAAGCTGCCCACCGTGGGCGCGGCCAAGTCGGGCAAGCTGTCCTACCAGTGGTACAGGGGCAGCGCATCCGACGGAAGCGATGCCGTGGTCCTCGACGGCGAGACCTACACGCAGGTCACGCCCGACATCTCCGCGGCTGGCAAGGCATACTACTTCTGCCGTGCCACCAACACCTACACCGAGGACGGGGTGCAGAAGGCCAAGACGGCCGACTCGCCCATCGTGTGCGTTACCGTGACCGACCCGGCCACCGACGCGGCGCAGCCCCAGATCAAGGCGCAGCCCAGGTCGCAGTCGATCGCCTACGGCGACGACATCGACGAGATGACAGTGGCCGCCGCGGTGGCTTCCAAGGGTCTGGGCACCCTGAGCTACCAGTGGCAGAAGAGCGCTGACGGCGAGGAATGGGCCGACATCGACGGCGCCACCTCCGCAGGCTACACCCCCGGGCAGCTGCTCGGGTCCACCCAGTACAGGTGCGTTGTTACCAACACCTTCGAGGGTGCGTCGCGCACGGCTACCGCGGTATCCGACCCGGCGACGCTATCCGTGTCGTCCGACGTGACGGTCTCCGATGCAGCGGGCCTGCGCAAGATCTCTGACAACGTGGCAGCGGGACTGGACTACGCGGGAGTGACCGTGAAGCTCGCGGCGGACATCAGCGTCGGCGGCCTGCTAGCCGCAAACTGGCAGCCCATAGGCGACGCTGAGCACATGTTCTGCGGCACCTTCGACGGCGGCTACCACAAGGTCTCCGACATGAAGGTCGTCTCCGAGGACGGATATGCCGGCCTCTTCGGCGCCGTCGACGGCACCTGCGCCACGGTGGAGAACCTGCTGGTCTCCGGCTCCGTCGAGTCCGAGGGCGCAGACACAGCTGCCGTGGTCGGAGCCATCGTGGGCGGCGGCGACCGCGTGGCCGTGGTCAACGTGTCGTCCGACGCGACGGTGAAGAGCACCGCCGAGG
>CAVFRF010000014.1:0-53061 GCA_963624975.1 Bacteroidaceae bacterium | reverse complement strand
TATTCGTCCCCTCGCGGGGATGTGCTTATTCGCACAAAGGAGTAAGTGTGGATCTTCTCACGCTTATGATCCCTATTCGTCCCCTCGCGGGGATGTGCTTATTCGCACGAGAGGGCAAAGCTGCAGTTGCAGCAACAACTTTTTCTCTGAGCAAATCTATTCGTCCCCTCGCGGGGATGTGCTTATTCGCACACAACTCTAGCTTGCAAAGACATTGTCTCTTCTATTGCTATTCGTCCCCTCGCGGGGATGTGCTTATTCGCACGATGGTGGCATATGGGGGAGCGCCGGTGAATACTGGCAGTACTATTCGTCCCCTCGCGGGGATGTGCTTATTCGCACAAGATACCGAAGTTCAGTCCGAAGAGACTATTGATAGTCCTGCTGAGCTATTCGTCCCCTCGCGGGGATGTGCTTATTCGCACACTGAGTAAGACTCGGAGCTTGGTGGGGAGCTTGGCAACAGAATCTATTCGTCCCCTCGCGGGGATGTGCTTATTCGCACAGCAAGCTATGAACATGATGTTCATGCAGAACATCAATCTATTCGTCCCCTCGCGGGGATGTGCTTATTCGCACGTGGATCTACTCACACTTATGATCCTGTCTGGGAATGGCTATTCGTCCCCTCGCGGGGATGTGCTTATTCGCACTCTATTGACATTTCGGTTGAGAAGTGCATGTCAGGTGTCGAAATACAATACAGAACATAGCAACCTCCCTACAAAATGATGTTTTCATCGAGTGCGGTCTTAGTATAGACTCCGAATGCTGTGGCTTCGCAGTTGCCCGCGATTTTGTACACGTACACGCTGTCATTGGCATCGAAGTACTTCTCCGAACCCGTCAGCCGTTCAAGCTCCTTCATCAAAGTCGCAAACTGACTCCTGTTAATGTGCGCAGCATAAACCGACTTCTGAATGGCCGTCCCATACTTGCGTAGAATTTTCACCAAGATACGGTACTTCTTCTGATTGGATATATCGAACACCACCAGCACATAATCTTGATCATATGCAGGGCTGGAACCTTTTAGCCTCGCCGGTGTGAAATGCGTGATTTCAAGTTTGACATTAGACATTGCTAGCGTCACCTCTCGAGGCAGCCCCGTCGGCATTGAGTTCCCATATGAAGGGCTGATACAAGCCCGGATTGCCCGCATCGATTGCGTTGATAAGCGTAACGATCTTCTTGTCCAGCGCCGACTGAAAACTGTACTTGCGTCTGTCGGCAGACGAGCTAAAGAACTTGCGGTTCTCCAAGATGGCGGCTGATATCGCATTGGACACAGTTCTCATGGTTCCATTAGTCATATACAGCGCACCAGCACCGTTCTCATAGAATCCGGATTCCTCAACTTCGCATCTCAGCACCAAGTCGAGAATCGTCTTGTCGACGACGCGCGCACGACTATCTTCGATAAGATCAGAGGCAAGTGCAGCATGTCCATTCTTGAGTTGATGCACGAAAGCGAAATACGGATGCAATCCATGGCGCTCGATTGCCCCAATAATGGTGTGGTACAGCAGCGAGTATCCGAACGAGAGCATCGAGTTGAACGCATCTCTTGGTGGTCGCGAGCTGCGCCCGCAAAAAGCAAATTTCCCATCCCCCACCAGACAAGCCAAGCATTGGAAGTAGCACTTGGCAGCATTGCCCTCGAAGCCGATCAGCTCGCTTACAGTGGAGGCACTCGGCAAACTGCGCAGTGAGTGAACCAACGCCTTGGTCTGTTCGGGCGAGAACTCATATCTGTCGCGATACGACCTGAGCAGCATGATGCTGTTCACGATTTTTGCGGAAACTATGCACTTGGCAATCTCCAAGCTGAACCTCGAATCCTCCGTTGCTGTAATCTGCTTCTTGTGCCTCGAGGGGTCAATACGCGTGGACGATGAAAGCGCACCGAAATAATGCCCATCGGAAGAGAAATAGAACACTGGGATGCCACAATCCAAACATTTGTGGATAAGCTGCGTCGAAATCTGCGGCGACCCAAATACCGAGATGCTGTCGACCTTCTCGATCGGAATGCTTTCGCTGAAACCATCGCCAAGATTTGTGACGATTATGCGTCCCGCTTGGATGCCCAGTTTGAGATCGCTTTGCGTGAGAAACAGGTTGGACACGGTGATACTCCCTTCCGCAAGCGTTGCCTCATCGGGCATCCAAGCACGAGACGCGATGGTGAGTTGCGGGCTATAGTTTGGATTCGATCAGTTCGTTAATTCGATTGTACAACCCCGGCTCGGCAGGGACGTTTTTCAATGCATCCGAATTTGCCTTCACGATATCGTAAGCCTCGTAGAGCATATCCATGATAGCTTGCAGTTCCATTTCACAGCTTTTCTCTATCGACTCCTTGGAGGACTTCGTTAGCATGTGCGCGAGCTGATTACGAGACTCCGACTCAGCATAACGCAAGGCGCGAAACTTATTCTTCAAATCTTGATTATCACAGTAATGGACCACTAGCCTGTAGTAATTATAATTTTGAATGAATGTGGGTTTGTTAATACCCTTGCTCTTGTAACGATCCCCCAGAAGCTCCATAAGCTCCGAATCTTGTTCGATAGCTCGTTCGTAAAAGCAGGGACTGCCGTTTTCGTTGTAGCGGCAATACTTTTCATCGGGCAGATAGGCCTGCAACGCCATATGCATCAGTTCGGTAAGCGCTGGTGTAAGGGAACGCATGAATTCGGCATAGTGCCTCTGCTTGAGACGGACTTCCATCGCGTAGAGATATTCCAAGATTGGCGCCTGCGATTTGTAGGACAAATCTTTGCGACCAATACGGGCAAACCCAAATGTTTGCGCTGCAACGTTTTGGTCTAGGGTCAGACGAGCTTCTGCACCTTTAATCAACTCTTTTGCATGATCGCTAATCGAGTGCTCATCGGCAATCATCTCATAGGCGGCTCCATAATCAAAGTCGCGTATCAGAGCTTTAACGTTCTCGCACATAAGCCTGTGATTGAAATTCGGAGTGCATACCTCTGTTGCTCGGCACTTGCCCTTGGCCTCAGCCTTCTGGCACACCTTCCAAAATTTCTTGATCTTGACCTTTGTGAAATCGGGTCTTTTGACGTGCTTTGGCCCACCGCTAACCTGCAGCATTCGTATGCCAATGCGACCAAACGACCCGATAGCGACTAGTGCCTGGCACATACCAGGCGTGCCAGAAGACACATTGACCACCACTTCGTTGCCATCAGCAGCCAATCGTTTCAAATGCGATTCGAACTCTGCAATATAGATGTCGAATCGATGCACCTCGTCGCGCTCCGACTCAATAGTCTCGATTAGCGGGACATCGGTGCCCAACGACTTAGCCAACAGCTTGATAGCCTTGGTGTAGCACTTGGTTTTACGCTGAATCTTGGCCATGTCTGGGCTAAGGTACAGAACGACCTTGTCAGGGCGTTCGTACCTCACGATATGCAACATGGGACCGTCACCCAGCTCGGTCATAGGATCTGCCTTACCTACAGGAGAGAACAGCACCTTCATCTTGCAACCTCCTTGATTTCTACACTGCAGCGACCCATTAGCAGGGTTTCTCCGGTTGTTTTGCCATACTTGAGAGTATGTGGAGATACGCCAAGCTCCGGATCACGCCAATGCTGATGATCGTTCTTCTTGCTCTTGCCACGCTGCTTCATGTCCTTTGGCTCAAAACCGGCTTTCTTGACGCTCTCTTCAAGACCCGCATATTGTCTCACGTTAGAAATCTCTGTCGGAAATTGCGCATATAGAATCTGCGTTATTTCCTCGACTCTATGCTCATCATTTTCGAACAGGGAGTTTGCCACGGTTTTCACGTCAAAATCGGTACCACCGCCCAGGTAGCAGATAGCCTCCGAGAAAGTGCATCCGTGCACATCGGCTCTATCCTGATGATCCTTGCAATAAGACGATCCTTCGACTGCCCATTTTCGACATCGCTTGCCGGGGAATCTACTCCCATCTCCGTAAACGTATATACACTGTTGCTTGTCTTGCTTAGGAACCGCAGTGACACTTTCGACATCTCTTTTACCCGAACCATCGCCAAATTCTGCTTCAAAATGACTCAAGAAACATTTCCGGTACAGTCTGTCTGCATCTTCAAAAGCTTTCGCTAGAGCAGCCGCAGGATCATCGCCAAACTCCGGTAGAAACTCTGCAATGCGTTCATCGATATCCACCTCTATTGTGAACTCTGTGCCCTTATTCAAACATTCTCGATACAATTTGAGAGCTTGCCCGTGTTTCTCGCCGGATCGTTGTTTATGCCTTTGCATATCCTTCTTGCAAAACTTGTCAAACTTCTGCGCAAACACCAAGCTCGAAGCGTCCAACGGATTGGAATCGGATACCGATATGAAGCGCATTATGTCGTTTGAATCGTCGGCACCAGTTGTCCTCTCGACCCAAAACGCCTTGTTCTCGATTTCTCTACAGGCCCTTTTCTTGTCAGCACCCACAACGCGGTCTCTGTCATATAGGCTTGCATACTCTTCTCTGCAGTCCAAAACCAATCCGACAAGAACAGCTGTTCTCAAAGCACCTTTTACACTAGATCCCGGGATATACGGACACCCGTAAGCATCTTTGACAAAAGTTTGTACACCGTAGGATTTTCTGCCCAGATCCGAACCCAATCCCCCCACTCGATACGCGATGCTCTCTTTTGCCTTGCTCTGCGCACTGTCGTGCTTGGATAGATACTCTTCTAGACTATCGTTTGAATCCGTCTCCAAAAACTCCATGTAGTCGGCAAGTTCTTCCTCGTCGAGCTGGCCAACGAATTTCCTTACATCCAACACGTTGAAGCCGTTGACTTTGGGAACGCAAAAATAATCTTTTTTGCCAAGCTCACTGCCATCCCCTATGTGCAGAAGACCTTCGACTTTGAACTTGAGAACGAGGTGCCTAGTTGCCATAGTCTACACCTCCATCCACATCGCACGGGCGTATCGGTACACAGGGTGAACACTTCCTTCGCATGAAACATCCAAAACGTCGCCGCAAAACGAATGATGAAACACCGAACCTGATTTGAAGAGTAAGCTCGCGCGCTTCCTCCTTCCTGCGATTTCCGGATTTGCGGTCTGCGCAAACCCTCCCTTACGCACTAGCGAATAACGAGCACCGTCGAGCAGGCCCTCGTTCAACTCATCTGCCGAGGGAGCGGCTGTACTGAGTAAAACGCGTGCACCATCTCCGTAATTGCCAAGCTCTATCGGACACGATGCTTCTTCAAATGCGAAACGCCCATATCCGCTAGTGCGTCTACCGCCTATTCCCGAGTATTGCAAACGTTCAACAAGATCGGAAACATCATAGCCGCCCGCGACGATGAAGTAGATGCCGGCTCCCGGCTCAAACGTATAACCGCCAACCGCATAGGGTTCGGCATCACCGTCGACACGTTCGAGGTTTACATGCATCCGCAATCCAGCGGCACCCAGATCAAAACGCTCAAGTTCCCCCAGCGCGTCGAAATCATCTTCTACGCAAAAGCTACGGTAGCTCGAAAGCGGCACGTGACTAAGCTTTTTGAAAGCCTTCTTGACACGTGAGTCCCCGCTGTTTTCGATAGCTATCTCATTCTCTGCATGTGGTGCAAGCATAGGTTTGGGCAAATACAGCTCGTCGCCAACGAAGGGAAACGCGTCGCTAAGCAAAAGGCCGCCATTCAGCGCAGCTTCGAGGAGGTCGCCCTCGCGTCCTGCATCGAGAGCTTCGATGAAGAACGCGCTGAACAGCGTAGCCGCATCGCATGTTGGCGAACTGTCCCAAAGGCGACCCTCTCCAAAATGTACAGGTCCCCTGAAGGTCAGCTTGTAGATTTTTGCTTCCATGCGCCTACTCCGCAAACTTGAGAGGCGGAATGACAAAGTCAAGATCTCCGGTAACTACCTTGCACGCAACACCTTCGAACTGCACTCGACCGTTTCCGCGAGTCCCCCCGCCACCAAGATAGTCGTTTTGCAACAATTCGAAACACTTCGAGATGTTTTCGAAATCCTTCTCCACATCGCTAGGCTCTTCCATGTTGTAAATGATTTGCATGCCAAATTTGGCTCCACGCACAACACGTTCTATCTGTCTCGGATTGGCAACAGCCGTAAGACGGTCGATGGTGTTTTCGAACTTGGTCTCGAATACCTGCGGCAGCTCGTCCTTGTTCTCAAGAAAGCAGTCGGAAAACTGAAGTCGAGACATCTGGATGCCAGTGCCATCGGCGTTGCTATCCTTGGCGGCGGAACCGAACAACCTTTTGATTTCATGGCAATCTTTCTCAAACCCTTTTACGCCCTCGGCTCGCTCGGTGTCCTTGTCGCGAGCCAGCAACGAGCGCATCTTTCCCTTGAGTGATGATCCGGGAATGATCGGCTGGCGCGTCAGCGTATCCCTCACAACGGGCGAGTCTATGGCGCCGATAGCGCTGAACGAGCTATCACCGCCAATATGCAGACCTGTCTTGAGTGCTATATGTCCGGAAATCAGAATTTTGGTATACGCCATCTCTAGTTGTCCTTTCCGCCATAGAACTTAAAGTATGCGACCAGGCTTTCCGCATATCGGCAATAGAGCAGGAATTGCTCGTAGCTCTCCACGGAATCGAGCAGCGTCATAAGATGGCTATCTTCCACGAACCTTTTAACGCTATTCTTGCCGCGCCCGGATTCATAGGCCATCTTTACCTTAATGTACTTCAGATCGGACCTATGCTTTTCAAAATCGGCTTCGTTGTCGATTTGCGCATTTACGCTGGTAATCAGCGCATAGATACTGCGCAGCTTTGTAATGGTGAGCTCGCCTCTTGCCGCTGTTCTGGCAGGACCTTCTGCCTTGTCGCCAAAGTTGAGGTGATCGACAACGTAGTTGCCATCCTTCAGCGTCACCCCACTCAAATCGATTGTCATATTAACCCCTTTCGCGAATGCTGTAGACATACCATTCGAGAGCTGTGATCATGTACGCACGCTGGCGCGCATCTTTGGACCACTCGAAAATCTTTTGCGATGCTTGCGCCGGGACATCGCTCTTATCGTTTTCGAAGCTGCGAGCCAGCAGATAGGCCAGTCGTGGAACGCTGATTGCGTCATCAAAATTTCTCAGCAGCTCAATCATCTTGTAGATAAATGCTTTGCCCCTCTCGTGTCCTGCAAACAGCTCCGCAAGCTCGTCTTTGCGTTGGGCAACCTCGATTTCGAACTCTTCCCAACCATATGTCGCTTCTTCGGACCAGAGCGCTACGGCATCCTTCGCCCTACCGTCTCCATCGCGCTTGAAAAGCTTGGCGGCATCTTCCAAACTTCCAGTTTCCTGAGCCATACGGGCGATGGGGTAAGTCGAGGTAAACATTCCTATGCCAGCGCTGAGCGTGATCGCGTCGCTTCCAACGTATTCGCGCAAGCTAGAGCGAATCTCCATTCCTACTGCAATGATGTCGCTCCAATTGCCTACGATGAAGAGGTCGTCACCACCGGAATAGATGACTTGCGCCGAATAGCCCTTCTCGTTGAGCAACTCATTCACATCGTATTTGAAGAAACGGCTCAGTGATCGACTCAACGTGGCCATGCGCGAGAAGCACACTCTGTCGGCGGGCAGCCCTTGGGTAAATGCAGTGCCAAGATTGTCTACGTCAGCTCTCAAAATTCCCAATCTCTCTATACCCAAGTCGCCATCCAGCGTTGTGCTTTTGCCGGAATATGTGGATATTCCCTCACGCTCCATGTCGGCACAATAGTCTGCAACCAATATGGGAACCACAGGGACGTTGACCAAAGCTCCCACGCCATCTAGCCCAAGCCGTCCCTTAGCGTAGATGCGAGTTTTGTTTTCTATCTGCATCACTCCATCTGCGTCGCAGAAAAAGAGCTCGCAACCAATCGGCATCGGCAGTCCATACCGTGTTTCCCCGTCGCGCGTGATATCGGCAAGAACGAAGAAGTCATTGTTGATTGCCTTGTGTGCCATGCTGCCGAGAGCCGCGCACAGTGAGCATTTCCCATCCTCGTTGATCTTGCGGTCCACACGACGGCACTCAGTGCATTCCCTACCAGCAGTGCCATCATCGAGAGCATTGAGCCTCGCAATCTGCGCAGCGGTATAACGCGACGACTTGGCATCCGAAAGCTTTTGCGAGAGTCGCTTATAGGTTATAGGGTACGACCCGTCGGCACCGCGGTTCATTAAGCTCGATGCGCTGCATTCAGTCCAAGCACAAGCAAGATATAGATCCGTCTGGAATTGTTCTAGGAACCATTCGCGCAAACTATTGGAAGCCTCTTCGAGCGCTTCCTTCGTTTTGCGAGTATTGGGAAACAGCAAATACGCATGCCCGCCACCCGTATATTGCAGGCATACACGATTCATTCCGCATGCATCCAAGACGTAGTCGGCCACGACCTCGAGCATCAGTTCCAGGTAGAGGCTTCTCGCTCGCAGCTGTCTGAGTGCTCCGCTTCCGCTGATGTCGTAGATGAAACTCTGTATGCCGCTCATGTCGCAAGAGAACAGTAGGAGCATGTTTGAGTCGAGAGCTTCGTCGGAAGCGAGCCATTTTTGAGCATCCGCAACATTGCCTATGCCGACATCCTGATCTGCCAGGTAGTCATTACAGCACACGGCGATGCACGAAGCTGCAACCAAAAAGTCGCCAAGCGACACATCCGTGAGTCCCTGCAGATTAGTAGATGCCGGAATGCAAGAAAGCTCGCTCTCTATAAGAGAGCGAGCTGTGTCTACGCTAGGCTGTCTCTTCGCCAGTTCCGTCAGGCCAGATTCGAGTCTGCCCAAAATTTCGCCATACGGATCATGGGGTATAGTCACATCGTTGTCTGTGCCATTGAGCTTGTTGAAGATTTTACGTAGCTCAACGTCTCCGCTGGTGGCATTCACACTAGATACTTCAACGTTTCCACCGTTCAAAGCCACTTTTCTAGCGAAAGCGGCTATGCTTACCGCCAAGTCGCATGACTCAGAATCCGCAACTTTTGTACCAGCTCCCCAGCAATGCAACTGGCTAGCTATTGAGGCTCGAAGCGAATCCGTCCAACCGGGGTCGCGATGTCCTGTGTCCTCGAAAGCTCTCTCGACAATCCCCGCAGCAAGCTCCCCCACGGTTCCACTTCGACCTGCACGATGCGCCACCTCTCCGATGCCGCTCAGCAGCACCCCGATAGCTAGCACCGTTTTGTCAACTGCCATCGCACCTCGCTTTCTACCGTCCGGAGCCACGACTTGCTACTTGCAGCGCACGGCACCCATTCCCATAGATGTCTTAATGCCTATCCCCGAGTACTGCGCAAACCCCACCAGCATTCTCACCAGCCCGATCAGAGGCTGGGCACCGGTGGATCGAATTCCCACACTTCCTACGAAAGCTGGTATCCTTCCGTTCTTGCGCATGATGTTCTCGAAATGCCTCGTCTTGAGGTTGTACGACGTGATGTGAACATGCTCTTCGATATAGGATACCGTATCCTCGTCCGCCTCGGCATCGGCACCGTAAACCTGCCCGTACCTCATGAGCAGATTCTGGAAGATGAGTTTGACGCTTGGCATCACAGCATACGATCCAGCGGTCTTGAAAGCCGTGGGGGTAACGAACTCGATGCGGCTCCTCTGTTCCGAGTCGCCATGAACGCGATCCGCAAGAACGCTCAGGGGCACAGTCTCGGTCGCAACTTTGGCCACTTCGAGTTTGGCATCCAGCTTGCGGACTTCCAGCGTACCAGCCTTCGACAGAGGGGTCACGATTTGCTCGGCCGCAGTGTCGTCGAGAGCGTGAATCGTCCACACGATGGTGCCATCTTCGCGTCCCAGACAGTGCTGGCTGTATGGGTTGAATGGAAGTCCGTGCACGTAGTCCACGTATCTGGAGTCGACAAGCTCCATCATCACGCCCTGCATATACGGAGCGTAGAAGCACACCCGCGAAGCCTTATGCGCTAGCTCACTAAGTGCAGTGAGTTCAAGAGTAAGTGTGGTGATGTGCTGCAATTTTTAAACCTTTCTACAGGAGTGCCTTGTGAATGTGTTGTGTTGGAGAAAAGCACTAGACATCCGGCCCAGCTTTGAGCACACCTTCGCATAGCGTAAGAAATGAGCAGATTGTACTTCATGATAACACTGCCTGACGCACTGGGCACAAATAGGGCATGCGATATCCAATTGTGAAGCCGGATGTTTCAGCGAGATGGTGGCAGGTTATATTCGTTCTTTGCTTTCTTTTGTTTCGTTTCAACGGAGCTTGCCATTCACTATCAGACCGTTGCTGAACCGAGTTGCCATGACTGGCTCCTTTCCCACGGACACGTGCAGCCGAGAGAAGCGGGGTGCCCGGATGTCAGAATCATCGAGCGCCCCTTGAAAGCGTACGTGGATGCACTGGAGCCTATACGACGACTCTAAGTTCGAGACCCTTTGGTGTTTTTGAGATAATGCTGCACCTTACGGTGTCTCCGACGGTGTAACCAACACGACCTCGTTCTGCGTTAGGAATCTTCGAGAAATGGGCCAACCCTCGACCTGCGTCGTCATCGAGATTGATGAATGCGCCATAATCCTCAACACGATAGACTTCACCCGCATAGATTTCACCTTCATCTGCAACCTTCTCTGCTTTGGGTGCGGACTTGGACGCAATCGCCGTTTGCGGCTTGACCGCATGAGTGCCATTGCGTCTCTGCGAGGACCTTGCAGCTCCATAAACGTTGCCACCGTGCCTTCCCCCGAGAGCCTGCGCAGAGTCCTTGATTTCCCTTGCTTTCTGGCCCAGAGAACTCTTGGAGGCATCATCGACATCCGGCAGCACGTACTCCTTGTATTCCCTTATCAGATCGCGTAGCGTAGCCTGCTTGAACACCTCTTCGTCACGCCCATAGAGAGCGTTGTTGAAAAAGTCGATGCTTACTGCAAGGTACTTGTTGAACGTGTCGCCAGTGCTAACAAGAGCAGTCTTGATACCATCGTTGGCCTCTTTGGCATCCTCTCTGACATAGTTATATAGAAGCTGTTGTTTGTATGCAGACGAGCCTTCGCCACCAAGCAAGACGCGTTTGCTAGACGATGAACCCGTCACCAAGTCTTCGGGATTGTATAGATTGTCGAGATGCTGCTCAATTTCCAGAAACACGTTACTGCGGAAGTTGTACTTCATATCTCTGAGCAAACGCAACGCATTGTCGATATTATCGCTTTTTAGAGTGGCTCCCAACTCACTTGCAATCGTATCTATACGCTCGTCAGCGCTATCGCACTGACTGAAGCCAGGATAGTCGCTCATGCCGCATGCGTCCAAGATGATGTCCAGAACCCTGTTTTTGAAACCATCGAGTTCTTCGCCGTAGAAGGCATCCAAGTCGCAATAAGCGTCTATAATCCCGTAACGAACGCGCTTGTCCTCATCGCGATAGAGATTATAGTAGTCGCCAGAAGCACAAGTGGCATTCTCCCAATCCCTGCTGCTACGACGGAACAGCCCGTTTTCAATACGAGAATCGGCCTCGTCATGGATGGTACTAACCTCCTCCACAAGCTGCTTATGAGCCTCGCTTTCCGTATCGGCGTTACCCATCAGTTCGAATGCGTAGTCGGACAGGTTGCGCACGATTTCGTTGTAGATATTGTTGATACGTTCGAGCATTACTTCACTAGACGAGGGGATGTTGCGCAGGATGTCATTCATCGACTGCGCAAGCATATTGCATTCAACGTGAACTCGCTCGGACACGTCTATTCCGCCCATGCATTCGTCAAACTTTGCCCTATCCATATCAGGAAGGCGGTCGCCAAGACGGGCAAGCAGTACGTCGAACAAGCGAGACACGTCAGAGTTGTTGGTAGCGCAATATTCCTCCAAGTCATAGCGGTCCACACGACCAGAGTTGACTTCGGCCTCGAAGTGATTGCGCATACTATCTGCAACCTTCTGATCATCCCCCTCGTTCTTGTTGATTCCAAGTATCACCAAGTCGCCTCTCTGCACTGCGGGCTGGATGCCGTTGAGCTCGTTGAGATTGCAAGCGACCTCATTGTCGGCAAAAGCCTTGGCATCCGTCGGACGCATCACTAGAAGAATCTGGTCAACTTTGGACTCCAATCCCTTGAGATGAATCGTATTGGCCGAGTTACCAATCTCCCCCAAACCCGGAAGATCCACCAGCGCGACCTTTGCAGATCCAAGGTTAGGAAACGGACAGTAGATCTTGGCCATATCGACGGCAAGATAGCGACGATCACATGTGCCCATACCCTTAAGCTCACAATCTTCTGCATTGGGATCAGGATAGGTCACATAGTCTCTAACCTCACTGAGGCTCACTGTTATGGGAGCAGCTCCCAACAAGTCTTTGTAGGAATCAAGAGAACTCTGAGCCTCTTTAAGTCGCTTGAGACTATCGGTTGCCTCGGTGCTAACGCTCTTACCTTCAAGCTTGTTGGGAAGCTCTGTCGAAACAAGACTATCGAGAGATATGATGCTGAGCTTGTTGTTCTTCAGGCAATTGTTGACGTTCTCTGCATGAGGTCGCAGATAATTCCCAACGAAGTCAGATTCGGTTCTGAAGATCACAACAGCTTCGTGTCGCTGAGCGTCGTTGTAGATCTCGCTGCGCACGGCAGTCACGGGGCGCAGTCCTCCGGAGGGAATTTGCTCGTCGCCAAGACCAGTGAAGCCCTGTAGCGTCGTCGACTTGCCAACGCGAGCTGCACCGGACACGCCAATGTTGAGAGTATCGCGGGCAAATTCGTTCTCAAGCTCGTTGAGCCTACCAATATAGCTACCAAGCTCGCTGCCAAACAACTTGAGATTGTCTTGAGTCTGCTTGATATCATCCAGAATATATTCGTCCTTGCACAGCGGTATAAGGTCATCGACCTCGCGTGCCAGTCTGTCGATAGAGACCGCTTCATCCTGCACGCGAGAGCGTTCTAGTTCGATTTTGGGCAGCAGTTCCTTGCGAGTTGCAATGATGTCGTCGATGATATTGGCAATCTCTGCCGCATTGGCATTGGACACAGTGCTGGAATCAGAGGCAGTACCGACAATGGTCGCAGTATCGGTCTTGGAAATAGCTGCTGTTTCGATGTTTTCGGTATCCCTTTTCGTATTGATGACATCTGTGGTCTCGTTGACAGTCTCGAATGCAATAGTGTTAGTGTTGCCCATGCCGTTCTCATTCTCGTTTGCTGCGATGTTTGCGAAGTTGTTCTCAATTGCGAGGGTGCTCATAGGATTGATGCCGTCCATGCTGTTCTCCTTTTCGCCACTTGCATTCACTGTCTGCTGCTGTACTCTCATTGCTTCCTGCTTGTTCCAAAGGCCAGACGTACCCGCGCCGAAGATGTCTCTAATGCTCATCTGTGTCTCCTTACGCTCTTAACTGGTTTGTTGTCTTCTTGCATTTGGTGCTCATTCGCACCCCTGTGTCTACCCAACTGGCATGTTCGCGAGTCTTTAAGCAGATAGAAAATGTGTTTGAAAACTAAATTCGATGCTGCTCCAACCCTGCAATAGTGACTCTCCGTTAAAACCATGATGGAAGTCTAAAGATGAAAACACCTTGGCAGTGGATTTTTTGTATCTAATTAGGAATACTTTGATGTAAAACGTAAATAATTCGTCCAGACGACAAGGAGGCCGCTCCGCTAGTAGCGAAACAGCCCCCTTAACCTTTGTATTGATAGTGTCCTTGTGCAGAGACGGCTTTGACTAGTACCTCGAGGCGCTCCAGCCCGCCCGCATCTTACAGCGCCCTCGCGCCCACGTAGCCGCCGGACTCGCGGAGCAGGTGCTCCAAGCCGGCCTGTTGCGGGGTCTGGTACTTGCCGTCCTCCACGCTGTCTAGCCACGTGCGATGTGCGCGGCGAATCGACACGTACTGGTCGAGGCCCACCACCTGCAGCTCCTCGAAGCCTAGCAGCGCCTCCCACAGCGGAGCCGCCACCTGACGCGGGCAGTACACCAGCACCGAACCCTCCACTTCGAAGTCGGAGAGCATCATCATGGGCATGTTGGCGATGCGGTCGTCGAAGTGGAATCCCGCTTCCAAGTCGCGTGCCATCTCGATGGCGCCTGCGGCATCGTCCGCGTCCACGCCAGCCGCGCCAGCACCAGCTCCGCGGAAGCCCGCCAGCTCCTGCAGCAACTGCACCGTGCCCGGACCCATGAGGGCAATCGTTGCCAGCTGGCCGGTCTGGTCCGCCACCTCCACGTCGGGGAACACCCGCTCTCCCTTCATGGCGATGCGGCTGTTGTTGTCCATCCACTCCATGCACTCGTCGACCACGGGCGCGTCTACCACCAGCATGAACTCGTCCTCGCCCGTGCGCACCACGTACGCCACGTCGATGATGTAGGCCTCGCTGGTGAGCATGAGCGCATAGCAGCTGCTGCCCACGTGGTCGAGCTTCTGGATGTCGGCGCTCAGCATCGCCTGCAAGAAGCGCTGGGCACCCACGCCGAACACGCGTATCGCACCTTGGAACGACAGGTCCACCATGAGCGGATGGTCCAAGGGCAGCGGCTCGTCTACCGCCACGCCGTAGTCGGCAACCACTTCGGCGGGGCCGAACGCGCGAAACCTCGCCCCCAGCTGCACATGCTGCGCGTGCAGCGGCGTGACCAGCACGCGCTCTTCGCGCTCGCCCGCGCCCTTGTCTGCCGCCGCCGCAGCGGCGCTCTCATTCGCTTCGCTCATCGCGTGGCTCCAATCAACGGGAAGGTGCTGCCCACCTCCACTTTCTGTTCTACCGACACGATGTCGCCGGTAAACACCGAGGCGAACCTGCACCACCAGATCTGCACGCTCTCCAAGATGTTGGGAGCCTCCACTGTCTCGGTGGCCACCAGGTCAACCGACACCACCTCCTCATCGCCGCGGCTCCACGTCATGGTGCCCATCTTGTCGCCGGCTTCGATCCGGCCGTCGCGGTCCTCGATGTTCACCGTTTGCTCGAGGTCGGGGTCGTAGTCGAACAGCAGTGCCGTGGCATCCTGCGCCGGCGCCACGCCCACCGTCTTGTCGAGCCAAGCCGTGGCCACGCCCTCGCCTACCTTCTCGCCCGCCGTGGCCAGCGTCACGGTGTGGTAGTGCTCGAAGCCCCAGTCCAGCAGGGCCTCCGCATCGGTGAAGCGCGAGTTCTTGGTGCTGCTGCCGAACACCACGGCGTACAGCTCCTCGCCGTTGCGCTCGGCCGACGCCACCAGGCAATAGCCCGCCGCATCGGTAAAGCCGGTCTTCACCCCGTTGGCGCCGTCGTAGCTGCCCAGCAGCTCGTTGGTGCTCTCCAGCTTTACGGTGAGCTTGTTGCCCAGCGAAGTGTAGGTGTAGGTGGGCTGAGCCACCACGGTGCGAAACTCGCTGTTGGCCATCGCCGCGCTCACCAGCTTGAGGTAATCGTCGGCCGTGGTGTAGTTGCCCTCGTCCACAAGGCCGTTGGGGCTGGTGTAGTGCGTGTTTGCCATGCCCAGCTCCTGCGCCTTGGCGTTCATCATGTCCACGAACGCCTGCGAGTTGCCCGACCCGAAATGCTCGGCCACGGCCATCGCGGCATCGTTGCCGGAGGGCAGCATCATGCCGTAGATGAGGTTCTCGAGAGTCACGGTGTCGCCCGCGGTCAGCTCGGCGGTCGAGCCCTCCTGCGAATCGGCGTTCTCGGAGATGGTCACGACATCGCTGAGAGAGCCGTTCTCCAGCGCCACTAGAGCCGACATGATCTTGGTGGTGGAGGCCATGGGCACCTGCGTGTCGGCATCGCGGCGCCACAGCACCTTGCCGTCCGATGCCATGAGCGCGCCATGCGTGGCTTCGAGGCTCGGCGCGCCTTCGGAAATTACCGAGTTGGAACCCAGCGTCACGGTGCCCGCGATATCGCTCTGGTACACCGTCGCCTGCGCCGCGCTCGGCGCGAATCCCAGCATCATCGCCAGGGCGAGGGCCATCGCGCATGCGGCCTTCGCAGCCGCTGCCGCACGCGTGCGGCACGTCGCGCCCGCGCCCGCGCCCGCGCCCGCCACAGCGGTCGAATTCTTCACGTCAATCTTCTGTCTCATTGCAAATCCACAATCCCCGCCCGCGCGGCTACCCGGTGCCCTTGATGATTATCTCGTCCTGCGCGCTGTACACGCTCTTGAACACGTCTTCGCGAATCCTCGTGCCACTCTTGTCGTAGGTGTTGCGCTGGATCTCCACGGTGTGTCCGTTCTTGCCCGAGCTCTTGGTGTACTCGGTGCCGGAGGCCACCTCCGCATCGTTGCGGGTGATGGTCTTGTACTCCTCGCCCTTCTCCCACGAAAGCTGCGCGTAGTCGGTGGTGTAGCCCGGCGAGATGCCCCACAGCGAGCACGTGACCTCGGTGCCGTTGTGGTCCACCAGCAGCATCAGATAGTTGTCGGTGTCGTTCTTGAACCTCAGGTCGAGGTACGGCCACGAAATCGCCGCGTCCAATCCGTCGGGATAGCTCGCCATATACGTCGAGTGGTTGTGCCTCTCCACGATGGGGTAGCCCGCGTTGAACACCGCGTTGAACACGGTGGTGGCCACCTGGCAGATGCCGCCTCCGATCTCGGAGCTCACCTCGCCGTTCACGATCGAGCCGGCCTCCTGGAAGCCCTTCTCGGCGTTGCACTCGCCGGCGGTCTCGTTGATGCTGAAGGTCTGCCCGGGCGCGATCACGGTGTTGGTGAGAATGTCGGACAGCAGCTCGATGTTGGTGGCCTTGCCCGTGGTGGCGCTGGAGTAGTCGGTGCTGTAGGAGCCGATAAGCTCGGCATCCAGATTCATCGAGTGAGCCTCGTCGTAGGTGAGCGTGGGCAGCGCCACGTCCAGCACGATAGTGACCGTGCGCGCGGCATCGTCCGCCTCGATCTCGGCCTGCGAGCGCGATGTGCCCACCGAGCTGGCCGCCGTCTCGTCGTCCGCCTCGCTGGCGTTGCCCGTGCCGTCGTCCATCTCGCTCACCTCGCCGGCCTTGAGCACCAGGTCGTCGGAGCCGAACACGATCTTGTTCATGCGCTGCGCGATCCACGTGTAGTCCGGCCCGATGCCCTTCTCGGCCTCGGTGTGCGTGAGCGTGCTGCCATCGTAGGCAAAGTGCACGTTCTTGGCCGGCGTGCCGATGTTGCCGATGCCGTCGAGCGTGGGCACCAGCTCCTGCACCTTCGGCAGGCTGATGTAGGGCACCAGCTCGCGTCCGTCCACATAAGTGGACACGAGGCTGCCCAGCTTGCCGGTGTCGAGCTTCCACGACGAGCTGTCGAGCTTAAGCTCCACCGCCTGCGCCACGGCCTCCTGCGCCTTCTCGGCCGCACGTTGCGCCGCCGCATCGTCGACTTCCATCTTCACGTCGCCCATGGGAATGGTGAAGCTCTTGGTGTCGCCCATGAGCGCATCGGACATGAGCTTCTCGAAATCCTCGGCCTTCACCATGTAGCCGTCGTTTCCGGTGGTGGTGGTAAATGCGGAGCCGTCGAACTCGATGCCGGGGTTCACCATCTTGTTGCCCAGCGAGCTGGTGAGCATGCCCGTGAGCGCGTCCATGTAGGTGTCGTCGAAGGCGAGCCTGGGTTCAAGCGTGCGCCCGAAGATGGTGGCGCCGATCTTGCCGAACACGAAGTCCCAGCCGCGGCCAACGTTGTAGGCCTCCTGCGCCAGGCCCTCGCTGTCGATGCCCACGCCGATTGCAGACGAGTCGACCGTAAACGTCGTGGCCTTGGGCGGGTCGGTGTTGAACTTGTCCATGGTCTCGTAGTCGAAGGTGATCTTGTACACGTCGTCGGAAGTGGAGCTGCCCGAGCTGGCCGTGCCCGAGCCGTTGCTCGCGGTCGTGGCCGAGCTGCTGCTCGTGCTGCTTGCCCCCGAGGCCGCCGCCTTGGCCACGTCGTCGTTGGCATACATGGTGATGGTCTGGTTGGACCCCATGCCCGAATACTGCTTCTCGATCGACGACCTGGCTTCTTCGATCGTCATGCCGCCCACGTCTAGGTCGCCCACGTGCACGTTGGAGTGAATCTTGCCCATGCCCATCAGGCAGTCGACCGCGAAGAACAGCGCCACCACGGCCACTGCGCCCAAGATGATCTTGGTCTTGAGCCGGCCGCCGCTCTTGCCCGACGAGGCAGCGCTCTTGCGAGGCTTGCCTCCGGACATGCCGCCGCCCACGGCCTTGGATGCTTTCTGAGATTTGCGAGAAGGCGCCTTGCCCGACGCAGACTGGCTGCGGGCGAACGCCTTGGAGCTGGTGCTCACGCTGATGAGCTTGCCGCTCGCATTGTTGCGGGAATTTCTGGAGTCGGCGCTCGATGCGCGCACTGCGGGGTTCTTGCCGGTCTTGCCCGCGCTCGCAGCCTTGCCGCGGGACACGCCCTGCGCGGCTGCCGTCCTAGAAGTCGCGCGGTTCTTGCCGCGCGCCGCAGACGAGCCGCGATACGAGCCGGCCTTCGAGCTTCCGTGAGCCAGCCTGTTCTTCGACGAAGCCGCCGAGCTGCGCGCCGATGCAGCTCGCAAGCTGCCAGCCGTGCGCTTGGCGCTGCTGCTGGAAGCGCGAACCGCAGGCTTCTTCGAACCCCTCGAACTGCCGTTGGAGCTTCGGCCAGACGAGCTGCCGCCCTTCGCTCCACCATGCCCGGGATACATGTGCGACCCGCCAGACTTGTTCCTGCTGTTCTGCACCACGGCGCTACTCCACCGCCTCGCCAGATGCCGCGCCGCCCGCGCCCGCACTCGCGCCCGCACTCGCGCCCGCAGCCGCCTCGCGCACCGCGCGCGGAGCCGTCGTGCCATACCGGATGCCGCGATACAGGTAGATGCCCGCGGTTATCCACTGCAGCACCACGCCCACGTAGGCCACGAAGATTCCCACGCAAAACTCCCCTGCGCCGAACCCGGGCAGCCATCCGATCTCGAACAGCCCCAGCCCGCCCGCAACGGGCCAGTTGAGCATGAGCATGCAAAACGCCACCATCATGAACGCGGTGGCGAACTTGCCCACATACGACACGGTGAGGTCGTTGCCGGTCTTCTTCTTCATGCTGAGGGTGAGAATGCCCAGGATGATGTCGCGGGCGAAGAGCAGCACCATGATCCACAGCGGGAGCCTGCCGGTGAGAAACACCGCGATCACGCCGAAGATGAGCAGCAGCCTGTCCACGAACGGGTCGAGCACGCGCCCCAGCTTGGTAACCGCGCCCGTGGCGCGCGCGACCTTGCCGTCGATCCAGTCGGTCGAGGCGGCCACGGCAAACACCACCATGCCCGCGACGGGCTGGCCGGCAAACACGTAGAGCACGAAGAACACGGGAATGAGCAGCAGCCTTATGAGCGAGAGCAGGTTGGGCACGGTGAAGATGCGGTCTTCGCCCGTTCTGCGCGGCCGCCTCTGTTGCGCGGCATCCGCGTTGGCCATCGTGCCCTCCTCTCTCAAAGCCTTGCTATCCATAGGTTTTTCATCGTAGCACGCAGGGTAGGAACAACGCGCTACGCTTCTGCCGACAAGGCCCAAAAAACGAAGGAGACCCACTCCAGCGGAGCCGGGTCTCCCATGTAATGCATCTTGCTGGCAAGATCTCGATTCGAGCCTCGCTCAAGCCGTCGCTACGCTCGCGTTCCTAGCGCTCGCGCCAGCTCTCCTACTCGCCCTTCTCGTTGGGATCGGAGTAGACCTTCGAAGCGTTCTGCTTGCGGCGCTTGGACACGATCCAGTGGCCGTTGGCCCACAGGTCGTCTGCCACAGGCTCCCATGCGTCGGCAGCAGCGTGGCACTTGGCGCACAGGCTGTCCACGTCTTCGGGCACGGTGAGGTCGGTCGAGTGGGCGCCCGACTCGTGCACCATGTCGGCCAGCCTGTCCTTGTGGTCGAGCAGCGGGCAGGGACGCAGCATGTTCTCGCCGAAGGGCTGGTTCTTCTTGTAGGCCTGGAACAGCGGGTTCTGATAGGCCTCGAGCAGCGTGTTCTCGTGAATGTTGGTGTCGGAGTAGTGGATGAACGCGCAGGGCTCGATGTCGCCGTGTGCGTTGATGTGCAGGTAGTAGCGTCCGCCGGCGATGCAGCCGTCCACGAATTCGCCGTCGTTCCAGAAGTCCATGGTAAACAGCGGCTTGCAGGTGCGGAAGTAGCGAATCTGGTCGTACATGTACTTGCGCTGCTCGGCAGTTGCGATCAGGTCGGTGGGAGCGCCCACGCCCACGGGCATGTAGGTGAAGAACCAGGCGAACTTGCAGCCTTTGTCGATCAGGAAGTCGAAGTACTCCTCGCTGCCGATGACCTCGGCGTTCTGCGAGGTGTAGCAGCACGATGCGCCGAAGAGGCACTTGTTCTCGCGCAGGATCTCCATGGCCTTCATGATCTTGCCGTAGGTGCCCTCGCCGCGGCGCGCGTCGGTGGTCTCCTCCGAGCCCTCGATCGAGATGGCGGGGATGAAGTTGCCCACGCGCACCATTTCCTTGGCGAAGTCGTCGTCGATCAGCGTGGCGTTGGTGAATGCGAGGAACTCGCAGTCGTCGTGCTTCTCGCACAGCTTGATGATGTCCTTCTTGCGCACCAGAGGCTCGCCGCCGGTGTAGATGAACATGTGGGTGCCCATGTCCTTGGCCTGCATGATGATGCTGTCGAGGTCGTCGTACGACAGGCTCTGCTGGTTGCCGTACTCAGCGGCCCAGCAGCCGGTGCAGTGCAGGTTGCATGCGGTGGTGGGGTCCATGAGGATGGCCCACGGCACGTTCACGTTGTACTTGGCCTTGGTCTCCTCCTGCTTCTGCGAGCCGAAGATGGTGGCGTTGACGATGAACTTCTCGAACAGGGCCGCGCGGATGTTGGGATCTACGTCGTCCCACAGGCTCATGATCAGCTTGTACCAGTTGCTATCGGGGTTGGAAAGCACCTCGTTGATCACGTCGCGCTGACCCTTGAAGAAGTCGGTGTCGTCCATCATGCCCACCAGCTTCATGATCTTGTCGAAGCCCTTCTCGGGATTCTCGTTGAGGTAGCTCAGTACCTTCTTGACGGCGTAGGCCTTAACGCCAGTTACCATTCCTGCCATTTTGGAGCCTCTCCTTTTCTTCTTCCAGGGCCTCGGGTTTCGTGAGGCCATGGTCTTCTGCGAACCAGCTCGAGTTCGCATCTCCCTGAAGCGCTAAAGCGCATATGAGCCACTTGCACAATGATACGCGTTGAAATCGTGCTGTCTAGCTGTAGTTCCGCTGCGCTTGCACGGCATGCCCCAAAGCTATCGACCGGCAAGGGCAGCAAAAAATACTTGCTCCACATTTTACCGTTCGGTCGGGTAAATCTACCGCTTGAGTTCCAAACGGTAGCTAGAATACGTTGCCGACACAGTGCTGCGGTGTACAAATCCGCTGCTCATGTCGTCTAAACGACAAATTTGCAGATGTGTAAGGTTTCTGCCCACATGTGCGCGGAGAATGTTGCAGCCAGAGTCCGCGTTGCAGCTCGTCCGTTGCCCTTCGACGCCGCATGAAGCCGCTGCCGCAAAACACTTCTTGTGCAATGCCGTTTTGAGATATAGAATGCTTTCTTGTTCGAAAGAACTTCCAAAACGGGTGGTGGCGCAGTTTGGTAGCGCACTTGACTGGGGGTCAAGGGGTCGCAGGTTCGAATCCTGTCCACCCGACCATTTGAAACCAGGACGGGCCGTCGGAGCAGATCCGGCGGCTCGTTTTTTGCGCCTTTGTGCTCAGGGTTGCAGCGGCGACGCTGCGGTGACGCTGCGACGGCTCGCTATCCCAGAATCTCGCCTGCAGCCTGCTCAAGCTGTGCCAGCACCTGCTCGGATTCGGCGCGTGTCGCGCCCTTTGCAAACAGGTAGGCCTTGATCTTGGGCTCGGTGCCGCTGGGGCGCACGATGAGCTTGTTGCCGCCCGCGAGCTGGAACTCGATCACGTCGGCCGCCGGCAGCGTCTGTCGCTCGCCCGCGCCTGCCGCGCCTCCGACAACCGGCATCTCCACCTGGCTCGAATAGTCCACCACGCGCTCCACACTCATGCCAGCCACCGTAGCCGGTGCCTGCGAGCGCAGCCCCGATGTGATCTGCTGCATCTTCTGCGCGCCCTCCGCACCCGGGTAAGAGCGGCTGATGGTCTTGTTCACATAGTATCCGTAGTGCTGGTACAGGCTCTCCATCGCGTCCACGAGGTCGCGTCCCTGCGCCCTGTGCCAGCGCGCCATCTGGCAGATGAGCATGCTGGCCACCACGGCATCCTTGTCGCGCACGTGCGAGCCCGCAAGGTAGCCGTAGCTCTCCTCGAACCCGAAGATGTAGCGGTCCGCCTCGCCCGCGCTCTCCAGCAGTGCGATCTGCTCGCCGATGTACTTGAAGCCGGTGAGCGTGCGGCGTAGCTCGAAGCCCAGCTCGCGGGCCAGCGCGTCCACCATGGTGGACGACACGATCGTGGTCACGGCCACCTTGCTGGCGAGGTCTTCTCCCCGCACGCGCCTCATGCGGCACGCGAAGTCCAGCAGCAGCACGCCCACCTCGTTGCCGGTGAGCAGCACGTAGTCGCCATCGTGCGGCACCGCGATGCCCACCCTGTCGGCATCGGGGTCGGTGGCCAGCAGCAGGTCGGGATGCACGCTGCCGCAAAGCTCGAGCCCCTTCTCCAGCGCCTCTCGCATCTCGGGGTTGGGGTACGGGCAGGTGGGGAAGTTGCCGTCGGGGTCGGCCTGCTCGGGCACCACCGTCACGTCGTGCACGCCGATGGTCTTGAGGATGCGGGTCACGCACTCCAGGCCCGTGCCGTTGAGCGGGGTGTACACGACGGAAAGCTCGCCGCCCTCGCTATCCAGCGACTGAGCGTGCACGGCCTCGAGGAACCCGTCGAGGGTGTCCTCGCCGATCCACTGGGCCAGTCCCGCCGCCAGCGCCTCGTCGAAGGGCATCTTGTGCACGCCGTCGAAGGTGTCGCAGCCGTCGATCGCCGCCTGGATGTCGCGGGCAGCCTCGGAGGTGATCTGGCAGCCGTCGGCTCCGTAGACCTTGTAGCCGTTGTACTCTGCCGGGTTGTGGCTGGCCGTGATGTTGATGCCGGCCGCGCACCCCAGGTCGCGCACCGCGAACGACAGCGCCGGCGTGGGTTCGATGCGCGGGTAGAGGCAGGCCCTGATGCCGTTGGCCGCGAGCACCCCGGCCGCCGTTTGCATGAAAGCCTCTCCCATGTTGCGGCTGTCGCGGCAGATGGCCACCGAGGGCTTGTCGAAGTTGGCGTTGAGATAGGTGGCCAGCCCCTGCGTGGCGCGTGCCACGGTGTACACGTTCATGCGGTTGGTGCCCATGCCGATTACGCCACGCAGACCCGCCGTGCCGAACGAAAGATCGCGGTAGAACGCGTCCTCGATGGCTGCCGGGTCTTCGGCGACTCGCTCGAGGGCGTGTCTGTCGGATTCGTCGACGCTGTCGAGCCAACGCCTGTACGCCTGCTGAATATCCACCTCAAAAACTCCTAGCTATGTTGTCGTGTAGTTGCGCCCTCTACTGCAGCTTGCAGCCGCAGCTCATGCAGAACGCGTCGCCATCTACCACTGCAGCTCCGCACTGCGGGCACGTGGGTCCTGCGGGAGCAGCGGCGGGAGCCGGGCCCTGAGCCGCGACCTCGGCCAGAATCTCGGACACGGGCTTGCCGCAACCCGAGCAGAACTGCGAGCTTGCCAGCACGTTGGCCCCGCACCTCGTGCAGGTGTACTGCATGTAGGCCGCGCGCTGAGCCTCCTGGTCGCTCTCGATCTGGGCGATTTCAGCCTGCAGCTCGGCGCGCCTCGCGTCCACGTCGGCGATGCCCTGCAGCAGCCCCTCGCGTCCCTCGCGCAGCTCCGGCATATCCTTCACCACGTCGTAGAGGCTGGCGCCCAGCTGAGCCGCCAGATCCTGCCTCTGCTTGACGAGGTCGTTGAGCTGTATGTTGAGCTGGACCTTGCGTCCCGACGAAGCCACGGAGCTGGTGCCGCGCTCCCAAGCCGAGGAAAGCGATTCTTTAAAACCCATTCTCTAAAACATCTCCTTCAAAACGCCGCCGTCCAGACAGCTCGCCGGCCAGGCCTTAGCGGCAAATAGAACCTATACACGCCCATTGTCGCACATATGTGCGCTGGGGCTATTTCACATTTGCGGGATTGCAATTGGGGTAGCGCGAGTCGAAGTCGGTCTTGTACTTGCTGTGGTTGTCGGACCCCTTGCTCCTGGCAATCGGCTCCAAGATGTACTCCTGGTCGGCCGAGGGGTCCGAGCTGGAGTAGCTCCTGTCCCAGGCATCGGCGATGTCGTCGGCGCGGTGGTAGCAGTCGGAGTAGCACTCCAGCATGTCTGTATAGCAGTCGTAGAGCGGGCTGGACGACTTCACACTCATCGACTCGAGCCTCGACTGGGAGGTCTCGATCTTGCTGCGCAGGCTGTCGGCATTGTTGTACCCCGAGCGGCGCGTAGACAGCGAGTCGCTAAGGTAGTTGTTGTTGAAGTCGGTCGCTAGATTGCCGAGGCTGGAGTCGTAGCTCGAAAGCTGCTTGTAGGCATCCACCAGGTCGGAGTAGTTGGGGTCGTTCTTGACGCTGCTCGACGAAGAGCTGCTCGACGAGTTCTCCTTCGTATTCGACGAGCTGGAGGAGCCGGAGTCCGTCCCGGTGGTCTGCGAGCTGGTCGTTTCCGTCTTGGAGCTGCCACGCGAGCCGAACACCTCGCCCGGGTTCACGATGTAGAGCACGAGGCCGGCAATCACGAGCACGGCGACTATCGCCACGATGATGGCAATCCAGAACGAGGTGGGCTTGCCCTGCTTCTGCACGGGCCGTGCGGGGTACGCTTGGGGCTGCGCGACGGGCATCTGCGCGGTGCTGTTGGGATTCGCGTATTGTGCGGGCATCGCGCCGCTGCCCGCCACGGGGTCGAGCTGGAGCGTCTTCATAGCTGTGGCCGCGTCGCCAGCCATGGTGTCGCCAGCGCTCAGAACCTGCGTCTCGCCAGCAGGCTGCGATGCCACCAGGGAACCACAGCTGGTGCAGAACACGTCGTCGGGCAAGACGGCCGCCCCGCACTTCGGGCACACCGGCCCCGAAGCCGCTTGCGTCGCGTTGCCTGCTCCGACAGGGCTTCCGCAGGCCGTGCAGAACATGTCGCCTTCCTGCAAAAGCTGACCGCATTTCGAACATTTCATCTAGGCGCGAACCTCCTCGAGTGCAACTGAACGCATACGCGGTTTATTATCGCACATGTGCCGCAAAAACGAGTTTTTGCCTCAGCTCGCACGCTAAAGTGCTATTTCGTGCCGCGTTATTGAGCTTTTGCCTTCTCAAGCACGCCCATATGCATGCTGAGCAAGCTTCAACAGAGAAGAACTGCGGTTGAGCCACGCAACATCGGGCGAGATTGGCGACATTTGTCCATTAACTGGGGTCGTCGAACCCCGACATGAGACGAGACGGCATGCTCGAACAGGCAGAACCTCAATTTCATGGCACGAATCGGCCCCTTCGCGTGCGCGGCAAGGCAAAAACTCACTTTTGCGCCAGGTGCCCGCCAACCTGCGCTACAGCAGCAGGAACATCACCAGGAAGGCGGCGGTGGCTACCCACATCAGCGGCTTGACCTCGCGGATCTTGCCCCTTGCAACCATGAGAATCACGTAGGAGATGAAGCCCAGGCCGATGCCGTCGGTGATGGAGTAGGTGAAGGGGATGCACGCGATGATGAGAAACGCCGGCAGCGCGATTTCGACTCGGGTCCAGTCGATGTGCACCACGTCGGTCACGATGATCACGCCCACCATGGTGAGCGCGCCGCATGTGGCGGAGCTGGTGACCATCGACACCAACGGCGAGAAGAACGAGAACACGATGAACAGTGCGGCCACCACGATGTTGGAGAGTCCGGTCCGCGCACCCTGCGCGACACCCGCGACCGACTCGGCAAACGTGGTGATGGAGCTTGCGCCCACGAAGCCGCCGACCGCTGCCGCGAGCGAGTCCACCACGAGGATCTTCTGCGTGTCGGCCACGTTGCCTTCGTCGTCGGCAAATCCGCCCACGCGCCCGATCGCGATGATGCCGCCCATGGTGTCGAAGAAGTCGCTCATGAGCAGCGTGAACGCGAACATCAGCAGCATGGGCGTGGTGAACACCTCGACGATGGCCATGGTGGAGGTGTTGGGGTCGGTCTGGAAGGGAGCCGCGAAGGCGGAGAAGTCGAGGCCGAAGCTCCAGTCGGTGGGCATGGGGGTCACGCCCATGGGGATGCCGATGATCACCGATGCCACGATGGAGATGATGAGCGCGAACTTGACGTTCATGGCCATGAGCACGCCCGCGATGATGATGGAGATGAGCGAGAGCAGGCATTGCGGCGACGAGAAGTCGCCCAGCGAAAGCAGCGTGGACTCGTTGGCCACCACCATGCCGCCACCCTGAAAGCCGATGAACGCTATGAACAAGCCGATGCCGATGCAGATGGCATGGCGAAGGCTCGCGGGGATCGCATCCATCACGGCCTTGCGCAGGCCGCACACCACGAGCAGCAGGATCACGATGCCCTCGAGAAACACCACGCCCATCGCCACGCGCCAGTCGACGCCCACCTGCGCGCCGCACAGGGTGTAGGCCACGATGGCGTTGATGCCCATGCCCGAAGCCAGCGCGATCGGCCTGTTGGCGATAAGTCCCATGAGCAGGCACATCGCCGCCGCGCCGAAGCACGTGGCGGTAAGCCCCGCCGTGAGCGGGATGCCGGCCGCCTCCATCATCGGCGGGTTGACCGCGATGATGTACGCCATCGCCAGGAAGGTGGTGAGGCCGCCCATCAACTCGGTGCTTATCGAGCTTCCACGCTCGGTGATTTTGAAGAACCTGTCCATCTGTAGATCCCCTCCGCAAAGTTTGCCGTTAGCCATTCTACTGTGCAAAATGCCCGCAAACACGAGAAGACCAGCCGGGCGCAAGCAAGAAGAACCTACGAGTCACCGCGCATTCTACTTGAAGCTCCGCCTGGGATGCCCTGCGCGGGACATACCATAACGGCTCAGGCTGGGCTTTACAGCCAGAAATCGCCGTTACGGCACGCCCCGCACAGAGCCCCGGACTCAGCCGTGTTCTTCCTGAGGACTCGCCAGGTGCCGACGTGAGGTGTGTCTGAACGGCGACTTTTGGCCGAAGGCCAACCTGAGCCGTTTAGATATGCCTCGCGGCGGCGCCCCGAGAGACTCTCAAACATAAAGAGCGGGCCGCCCGCAGCTTGTGCGGACGACCCGATTCTTCAATCTATGCGCATGCGAGCTTCCCCAATATCATCTGCGGCTAGAGCGCGCCGCGAAGCTTCGCATGCATGTCGCGCGACCCGGAGTCGCACTTGTGCTAGAGCAATATGAACATGAGCAGGAAGGCCAACGCTGCGACCCACATAAGCGGCTTGACTTCCTTGACCTTGCCGGTAGCGACCATGAGGATCACGTAGGAAATGAAGCCCAGGCCGATGCCGTTGGTGATGGAGTAGGTGAAGGGGATGCCCACGATGGTGATGAACGCGGGGAAGGCGATCTCGATCTTGTCCCACTCGATGTTGACGACGTCGGCGATCATGAGGAAGCCCACCACGGTGAGGGCGCCGCAGGTGGCGGAGCCGCTGACCATGGAGATGACCGGCGAGAAGAACGAGAACACGATGAACAGCACTGCGATCATCACGTTGGACAGGCCGGTGCGAGCGCCCTGCGAAGCGCCGGCGGTGGACTCCACGAAAGTGGTGATGGAGCTTGCGCCCATGAAGCCGCCGACCATGGCAGCCACGGAGTCGATCACGAGGATCTTCTGGGTGTCCTCGACGTTGCCCTCGTCGTCGATGAAGTCGCCGACCTCGGCCACTGCCACCATGGTGCCCATGGTGTCGAAGAAGTCGCTCATGAGCAGCGAGAACGCGATGAGCAGCAGCATCGGGGTGGTGAACACCTCGATGATGGCCATCGTGGAGGTGTTGGGGTCGGTCTGGAAGGGAGCCGCGAAGGCGGAGAAGTCGAGGCCGAAGCTCCAGTCGGTGGGCATGGGGGTCACGCCCATGGGGATGCCGATGATCACGGCAGCCACGATCGAGATGATCAGCGAGAACTTGACGTTCATGGCCATGAGCACGATCGCGATGGCGATGGAGATGATCGAGAGGATCACCGCGGGCGAAGTGAAGTCGCCGATGGTGATGAGGGTGGACTCGCTGGCAGCCACGATTCCGCCGCCCTTGAGGCCGATGAATGCGATGAACAGGCCGATGCCGATGCCGATGGCATGGCGGAGGCTAGCGGGAATGGCGTCCATGATGGCCTTGCGCAGACCGCAGAGCACGAGCAGCAGGATCACGAGGCCCTCGAGGAACACGACGCCCATGGCCACGCGCCAGTCGACGCCCAGCTGCGCGCCGCACAGGGTGTAGGCCACGATGGCGTTGATGCCCATGCCCGAAGCCAGCGCGATCGGCCTGTTGGCAATGAAGCCCATGAGCAGACACATGATCGCAGCGCCGAAGCAGGTGGCGGTGAGTCCTGCCGGCAGCGGGATGCCGGCTGCCTCCATCAGCGAGGGGTTGACGGCGATGATGTAGGCCATCGCCAGGAAGGTGGTGAGTCCTCCCATCAGCTCGTTGCTAACCGAGCTTCCGCGCTCGGAAATCTTGAAGAATTTGTCCATTTCCCTTTCCTAGTCTCGATAGCGAGTTTTCCATGTAGGAATGTCTTACGAAATGCGCCTCTTGCGCGTACAACACTTCTCCATGCATACAACACAAAAAACACACATAAGGCAGTATAGCGATGGGGGCATGGGCGGCTCCGACATTTCCCCGAGATGCAGAAGAAGCCGCATATCCGGCCATCAACAGAGTCCGAGCCAGATGTGCTTATCCCCCCCCGCAAACAAGATGCCCGCCTCGCACGCGGCGAAGACGGGCATCTTCAGAACAATCAATCTAAAAGCGTGCGGCTCCTGCTGCGGCGGCCGCGAAGCGCGTCGCGAGGTGCGTCGCTCGGCCTCTACTGCGCCTGCTCCAGCTCGCCGGAGGCCTTGCTCAAAAACGCCTGTGTGATGGGGTTGCGCGGGTTGTCGATCACCTGGTCGGCAGGACCCTCCTCCACGATCACGCCGTCGGCCATGAACACGACCCTGTCGGCCACGTCGCGCGCGAACGACATCTCGTGCGTCACTATCACCATGGTCATGCGCTCTTCGGCCAGCTCGCGGATGACCTTGAGCACCTCCTGCGTGAGCAGCGGGTCGAGAGCCGACGTGGGCTCGTCGAAGAACAGCACGTTGGGGTTCATGCACAGGGCGCGCGCGATGGCGACCCTCTGCTGCTGGCCGCCCGAAAGCTCGCAGGGCACCATGTTCTCCTTGCCGCGCAGGCCCATCTTGTCGATGAGCTGGTTGGCAAGCTCCATCACCTCGTCGCGCTGGCGCTTCTGCACGCACAGCGGCGCATCCACGATGTTCTTGAGCACCGTGTAGTGCGGAAACAGGTTGAAGTTCTGAAACACCAGGCCGAACTGCTGCTTGGCCTGCCGGATCGTGTCCTTGCCGCCGTACACCGCATTGCCCGCGCTGTCGGCGCGCACGACCTCGAGGTCGCCGTACGACAGACTGCCCTTCTCGAAGGTCTCGAGCAGCGTGCAGCAGCGCAGCAGCGTGCTCTTGCCGCCGCCCGACGCGCCGATGATGCCCACGACCTCGCCCTTCTCCACCTCTAGCGAGATGCCCTTGAGCACCGGCTCGCGGCCGAAGGTCTTGCAGATGTTCTTTGCCGAAACTACAGCCATCGCTTGCACACGCTCCTAATCGTGGTAGTAATCGAGCTTCTTCTCGACCCTGTTCATGATCAGGGTGAGCACGAGGTTGAACACGTAGTACATCACGGCCGAGGCCACGAACGCCCACATGAGCCTGGTCGACGCCACGATGGACTTGGCCACCGTGAACATCTCGGCGCAGCCGATGGCGAATGCCAGCGAGGTGTCTTTGACAAGCGTGATGATCTCGTTGGTCATGGGCGGTACGATGCGTTTGATGACCTGCGGCAACACGATCTTGACGAAGGCCTGCGCGCGCGTGTAGCCCAGCGCGTCGGCCGCCTCGTGCTGGCCCTTGGGGATGCTCTGGATGCCGCTTCGGTAGATCTCGGCGAAGTAGGCCGCGTAGTTGAGGATGAACGCCACGATGGTGGCGTTGAAGCGCCATGTGTCGGAGAGCTGCATGCCGAACACGTAGAACGGAGCGAAGTACACCACGAAGAGCTGCAGCATGAGGGGCGTGCCCCTCATCACCGAGATGTAGAACTGCGCCACGATCGAGATGGGGCAGATGCGCAGGCGCCCAACGTTGAAGCCCAGCTTGTTCATGCGCAGGAACGCTATCACCAGCCCCAGGGGCAGCGAGCCCAGGAGCGTGAGGGCAAAGATCTGAAGGGTCGTGATGAACCCCTCGCCCAGCATCCCCATCATCACATCGAGTTCCACATCGTCTCCGTTTCGTCGAAATCGCGCTTCTCTGGCAAAGCGCACGACAGCCCGGGGCGCATGCTCGCGCTCCCGGACTGCCGGTTAAGCTCTATATTGCAGCAAGTGCCACGCTGGAGGCCGGGCTAGCCGGCCTGCCGCCGCAGGCTACTTGCCCAGGATCCACATATCGTAGCTGATGCCCTGGTCGGCGTACTTCTCGCACAGCGTCTGCACGGTGCCGTCGGTGGTCATCTCCTTGAGCGTTGCCTCGATCTGCTCGCACAGCGAGGTGTTGCCCTTCTTGGCGCCCACGGCGTAGTGCTCGCTGTTGAGCTGCTCGTCGAGGATGGTGAAGGTGTCGTCCTTGCCCTGGATGTTGAACTTGGCCACGGGCAGGTCGATCGCCACCGCGTCCACGGCGCCCGACTCAAGCTCCATGAAGGCGGTGTTGTACTCGGGCGTGGTCTGCAGGTTGCCGAAGGTCTTGCCCAGGTCGGCCTGGTCGCCGCCGTCGGACAGCAGGTCCAGAGCGGCGCTATCGGCCTGGGTCATCACGTTCTTGCCGGCAAGGTCGGCCAGCGAGGCGATGCCGCTGTCCTTGCGCACCACGACGACCTGGCTGTTGTCCATGTAGGGGCTGGTGAAGCTGTAGCCATCTTCGCGGCCCTCGATGGTGAAGCCGTTCCAGATGCAGTCGATCGAGCCGGAATCAAGCTCGAGGTCCTTGGAATCCCAGTTGATGGCCTTGTACTCCACGGTCCAGCCGTTGCGAGATGCGACCTCAGCCGCGAGGTCGAGGTCGAATCCGGTGTAGCCGCCGGTGGCCTCGTCAACATAGCCATAAGGCGGGAAGTCCTGGTCGAAGCCAACGGTCAGCACGTTGTCGGAGCCAACGCCAACGTTGGCATCGGAGCTGGAGCTGCTTCCACATCCGGCGAGGGCGAAAGCCCCGAGGCACAGCGCCGCGGCCATCGCGAGCACCAGTGCGAGCTTCTTGGTGTTCTTCATCTTTGGTCCCCTTCTTGTAGTTTGCTATCGCGTCGTGCCATTCCGCCTCGCCGGCACCCCGACGCTGCTGTCGCGCCAATGCGTGGTGCCAACCCTGGCGACTCCCAAGGCACTCCACGACTTTATAGCACTAAAGTACTTGCTTTCAACCTTTTTCCTGCGAGCGACCCGTCGCAGATATAATGTTGGGCGACAGGCGGTCGCAGTGCGGTGCCTTGGCAAAGTGGCCGGCTCGGCGGCGGCGCATCGCCCCGCCCGGCGCATCGCCCGGCTGCGCCTGAAGCTCGCCGCCATCTCGCGGGTTCAACATCGCTCGCCCGCTCTCGAAAATTTTGCCCCATAAAACACTTATGGCGTATGCGGGAATTAGGGAAACCGCATACGCCATAAGTGCTGCAAGAAAGGAATTACGCCACGTTCTCGAAGGAAGTCATGCGTGAAAACTCCGAGAACGCCGCCCCCTTCAAAGTTGTGTGGGTATGGGAAGGGTTTTGAAGGAGGCCCGGTATCGAACTCCGTGGGGTGGGAAGGCCCCGCGAAGCGGAAAGGTCTTTCGTTAATCTTCTGTTTTCAAGCTTGTCATCTCTGACATCTACTACATTATAGGCTTCTCCTGAAAGAAACCTTAAAGTTTGACAAAAACTTTAAGGAATTTTCCCGCACCTGCGGGCGGCTACGAGATGCGCACCTTGCGGCCCTCGACTGCCACCCTGCCCTGCGCCACCAGCTGCAGGACCTGCGGGTACAGCTCGTGCTCGGCCTCGTGGATCCTGGCTTCGAGCGTGTCGAGCGTGTCGCTCTCGCGCACTTCCACGCAGCGCTGCGCGATGATGGGGCCGGCATCCATCTCGGCGTTGGCGAAATGCACGGTGATGCCCGTGAACTTCACGCCATAGTCGAAGGCGTCGGCGATGCCGTGCGCGCCGGGGAAGCTGGGCAGCAGCGCAGGGTGCAGGTTGATGACCCTGTTGGGAAACGCGTCGAGCAGCACGGGCGTGACCATGCGCATGTAGCCCGCCATGGCCACGTAGTCCACGCCGGCGCCCTTGAGCGCGTCGGCGATGCGCGCGTCGGCAGCCGCGGGGTCGGCATAGTCGGCAACCTGCATCACCAGCGTGTCGATGCCGGCGCGGCGCGCCCTCTCGATTCCGAAGGCATCGGGGTTCGACGACACCACCATAGCAATGCGCGCATCCAGCTCACCCGCATCGATGGCATCGATGATGGCCTGCAAGTTGGTGCCGCCGCCAGACACCAGCACTCCGAGCGCGATCATAGCGCGGCTCCCGCTGCGACGTTCGCCTCGCCCGCTTCGCCCGCATACACGACCTTGCCCTTGGCATCGGCACCGCCGTCGGAAGCCACGATGCTGCCGACCTGGCAAGCCTTCTCGCCCTGGGCCTCGAAGTGCGCGATCACATCGCCTGCAGCATCGGCGGGGCATATCACGCACAGGCCAACGCCGCAGTTGAACGTCTTGAGCTTCTCCTCCAGCGTGAGGTGCGCGGCATCGGCCACCATCTTCACGATCACCGGCTCCTGCCAGCTGCCAAGCTCGACCTTGGCGTCCAGCCCGTATGGCAGTGCGCGGTCGAGGTTCTCGGTAATGCCGCCGCCGGTGATGTGCGCTGCGGCATGCACGGGCAGCCCCGCGCGCAGGGCCGACAGCAGCGGCTTCACGTAGATGCGGGTGGGGGTGAGCAGCGCGGCGCCTATCGACTGGCCGCCCAGCTCGCTGTTGGGCGCGGTCAGCTCCTCGTCGGTGAGCTTGTCGGCCAGAGCCGCGCGCACCAGCGAGTATCCGTTGGAGTGGATTCCCGACGATGCAACGCCCACGATCGCGTCGCCCTCGCGCACAAGCTCGGGACCGATCATCCGGGGCCGGTCCACCACGCCCACGCAAAAGCCCGACAGGTCGTAGTCGCCCGGCTCCATCACGCCGGGGTGCTCGGCCATCTCGCCGCCCACCAGCGCGCAGCCAGCCTGCTTGCAGCCCTCGGCGATGCCCTCCACGATGGGTCCCACGAAGTCGGACTCCAGGTGGCCGATGGCGATGTAGTCGAGGAAGAAGAGCGGCTCGGCTCCGGCCACCACCACGTCGTTGACGCACATGGCCACGAGGTCGATGCCCACCGTGTCGTTCACGCCCATGCGCTGGGCGAGCTGGAGCTTGGTGCCCACGCCGTCGGTGCCGCTGATGAGCACCGGGTCGTCCATGTCCTTGAAGGCGGCAGCCGAGAAGAGGCCGCCGAAGCCGCCGATGCCGCCTATCACCTCGGGGCGGTTGGTGGAGGCCACCGCGGCCCTGATCCTGTCCACGGCACGCGCGCCCTCCGCGGTGGACACGCCGGCATCCTCGTAGGAGATGTGCTCCCCTGCCGCGCCGGCCGCAGCCGCGCCCGCGATATCGTTTTCGTTAGTCATCTGCAACCTCCGTGTTCTCGTCATCCCAGAACGCGGGATGCATGTCGGGTTTGAAGCACTTCTCTACCAGCTGGTCGGGCAGCCTCACCGGATACTCGCCCGTAAAGCACGCCTCGCAAAAGCCGGGGTTCTCGGGGTAGATGCACGACTCCAGCCCCTCGACCGAGAGGTAGGCCAGCGAGTCGGCTCCGATGTAGTCGCGGATCTCGTCCACCGTCATGTTGGCCGAGATGAGCTGGCTCTGCACGTCGGTGTCGATGCCGTAGAAGCACGGCCAGGTGACCGGCGGCGACACGATGCGCATGTGCACCTCGGCCGCGCCCGCCTCGCGCAGCATCGCCACGAGCTGTCTGGAGGTGTTGCCTCTCACGATGGAGTCGTCCACCACCACGACCCTGCGGTTGCGCAGCGTGTAGGGCAGCGGGTTGAGTTTGAGGCGGATGCCGCGCTGCCTCATCTCCTGCGTGGGCTCGATGAACGTGCGGCCGATGTAGCGGTTCTTGGTCACGCCCTCCGAATACACGATGCCGCTCTCGCGTGCGTAGCCGATGGCCGAGGGCACGCCGGAGTCTGGCACGCCCATCACGATGTCGGCCTCTACCGGGGCTTCCTTGGAGAGCCGCCTGCCCATGGCCTCGCGGGCACGGTAGACGCCGGCGCCGTCCATCACCGAGTCGGGCCTGGCGAAGTACACGTATTCGAAGATGCACGATGCGCGGCGCTTCTTGGGCACGCCCTGCTCGCTCACCACGCCGTCGGCGTTGATGCGCACGATTTCGCCCGGCTCGATGTCGCGCACGTAGGTGGCGCCGATGATGTCGAACGCGCAGGTCTCCGATGCCACGACCCAGCCCGCGTCGTTGGCAAGCTTGCCCAGCACCAGCGGACGGATGCCGTGCGGGTCGCGGAACGCGTACAGCGAATTCTCGGTCACGAGGGTCATAGCGTACGCGCCCTCGAGGAGCTTCATGGTCTCGCGAATGCCCTCGCGCAGGTGCGACGTTTTCTGGGTAAAGTAGCCGATAAGCCTGGTGGCCACCTCGCTATCGGTGTAGGTTCTAAACTCCACGCCCATGTCTATCAGGCGGCGGCGCGCCTCGTCGGTGTTCACCAGCGTGCCGTTGTGCGCCAGCGCGATGACCTGCTGGTCGATCAGCGACAGGTGCGGCTGGGCGTTCTCCCACGACTTGTGCCCGCCGCTGGTGGAGTAGCGGCAGTGTCCGGCGGCCACCATGCCCGTGAGCGATGCGAGGCTGGCCTCGTCGAACACGCGCGTTACCAGCCCGTTGTCCTTGATGCAGGTTACCGTGTAGCCGTCGCCCACCGCGATGCCGGCCGACTCCTGCCCCCTATGCTGCAGGGCGAAAAGCCCGAAGTAGGTGAGCTTGGCCACGTCGCTGCCGGGAGCGTACACGCCGAAGATGCCGCACTCCTCTTCGATGTGGTCGCTCGGCACGTGCACCGCGCCTCCGTCGGCGCACGCGCCCTTGCCGGCGCACGCCATCGGCCTTCCCATCATATTCTCACTGCTCATCGCGACCCCCGTCCCCTTCAGGCAGTATCTACGCTCCATTTGGAAACGTAACCGCGTCCGTTTGCACGCAGCACAGCACGGTGCGCACGTCGTCTCCCTCGTAGCTGCACGTTACCAGCGAAAACAGCTTGTCGATCTTGGTGGTGTCCACCGTCGACTCGGTCACGGCATGCCCCATCAGCTCCGTGATGTAGGTCTGCAGCTGCGTCTTGGTGGTAAACCCGAGCTGCCTTAGCTCCTCGGCCCCATCGCAGATGTACGTGAACGCGGGCTGCAGCACATACGCGTAGCTCGGCGTGAGGATCAGTATCTTGTACCCGTTGTCGAGGAAGTCCTGGTCCTTGAAGTTCAGGATCTGCGCGAACATCGAACCGTCCAGCATATTGTGCCCGTACAGCACGTTGTGCATGTCGGTGAGGTTGGCGTTGTTGTCGCAGTCGAGGAAAATCGACCCCGAGCTGGAGCTGGCCTTGGTGTACGAATGGGTAAGGTAGTAGTCGTTGTCGTCGGCCTGCACCACGGGGTAGTTGATGTCGGTGCCCTGGATGTAGACCCATGCCACGACGTCGGGGTTCTCGGCCTTGAGGGCATCCCAGTCGACGTTGAGGTCGGTCAGGTCCATCTCGCCGCCAAGGGCCTTGTCGAACAACGAGGTGTCGATGCCGGCATCGAGCCGCGCCCTGTCGTACTCGGCGCGAGCATCCAGGTAGCCCTTGACGATAACGCCCACGACGATGAGCGCCGCCACCAAGAGGGCGATGCCCACGATCAGGAGCGTCTTGCTCTTCCAGTCCCACGGCCGCTTGGGCTTCTCGGACTTGCCGCCTTTGCCACCCTTGCCGCGCCCGTGCGAGCCGCCGTCGCCATTGCTGGCGGTATAGCTGGCGGCATTTCGGCTATACGCGTTTCCAGCGCCGTCGGAGCCGCCAGGCTGCATGACGGTGGTGGCGTTGGGGTTGGCCGCGTTTCTCGCCCTACCCCTAGCACTGGCATCATCGATTCCGCCATAGCCGCTCACATAGCCGGTCACCTGGTTAGGAGTATGCAGATTGGTGGTGGAATCGCTGGCGGTGCGCCCGTACAATCCTCCATCTCCTGCGGCAGAGCGAACTGCGGGCACGGCATCGGCAAAGCTCTCGCGCGGCTGCTGCTGCGCGGGCTTCTTCACATGCGCCCCACCTCGCGAGACACCGTTGGTGTCATCGACGCGAGGGATGCTCTGCCGGTTGCCCGAGCGTGCGACGTGGGCACCTCCCCCAGACTGGCGAGGTCGCTCATCGGCACCGCCGAAGTCGCCGTCGTTCCAAGAATCCCAAGAGCTCATTTCTTCCTCAGCTCCGACAGAAAGCCCTTCAAGATGGGAACGACCAGCAGCAATACCACGGCTGCACCCAGAATCCAGAGCACCCACTCGGGAACCTGAAAGCCAAACAGCTCTACCATCATCGTCTCCTCACACTGCCGGAGTGATCCGGCTGTCGCCCCAGTTGGAACTCCATCTCGCATCCACGCCGGCACGCAACTGTCAGCCCTAGGCTTCCAGCCGCCCCCAAACTGCCGGTTGTCCCCGCATGCTGCACCTAGGCCTCAGCGGCCCAGACGGCCTCGGCGACCACCGCGCTTCTAGTGCTCGCTCGACTCGTCCATCGGGTAGTTCTCGGATTGCTGGTCCTTCTTCTTCAGGCTTATGCGCTTGCTCTTCGACTTCTTCGCCGCGCGCCTGGCCTCCTCGAGCTTCTCGGCCTCCTGACGGTGCTTGAGCTGCTTGCTCGACATCTTGTTGGACACGCCCGGCTGTGTGAGCTTCTTGCGCAGCTTGTTGATCCTGCCAAACTCGATGAAGAGCGCGAAGCCCACCATCGCATATGCGCCGATAATCGTGACGGTAAACAGCATGCCGTTTATATCCTTGGCAAACCACGACAAGATCACCAGCAGCACGCCCATGGCGATGGACACCCACCAGATCCTGCGCCACTGCTTGATCTCGGCGTTGATCTTGCTGTTTGCCGACAGATTGGTCTGGTCGGCGGCCGATGCGCTCTTCTCTTCCTTCTTCTTGCGCTTGGCCTCGCGCTCCATCTCCTCCTGCCTGAGCTGCTTACGCGTCTTCTTGGCGTTGGGATCCTTCATGTACACGGTGCCGGCAACCTCGCGCGCGGGCTTCGCCTGCGAGGCCGACTTGCGCGTCGTCCCCTTGTTGGGATCCTCGGTGGTATAGCGTTCGTTGGTGATGCTTCGCCTGGTCATGCTTCTCCTAAAAGGTCCGTGCGGCAAGAGTCCGCAACACTCGCGAGAGACAGCGGCGTGCTTTTTGCACCTAGCACGGGTTCGCCCCAGAACCTGCGCGGCCAGCTCACGAGATAATCTGTTGAACATATGGAACTCATTTTACTAGACTTGCACGCTCTATCCCCCGCACATAGGCAGAAAGTCCATCAACCATGTGCTCTCATGCACTCTCGCGCGCACCGATCTCGATGTTTCACCACACAGGTGTCTTTTCGGCTCTTCCATAGCGTCTTCCTTGCCTTCTTCAGCCCCACTCATCGTCCATTGCTACAAATTTGCGGCTGTCGCAATTTTTGGAGAGATATTCTGCAGCTTTCTGTTGCAGATTTGCATCTGTCGCAAAACGCCCGGCGTTCCGGACGGCACTGGCGCGAGGCAAGAGCTCGCAGAATCGAAGATTCTGTCCATTTAGTGGACATATGTCCATTATCTCGGGCGAATCCGCCTATTCACAGCCCTCATCAACAATTGTAGTGCTTTCAAAATCTCCAAAGTCCTGCGACATCCGCGAATCTGCAACGCGTTTATACACAATTTCGCTCGTCGCAAACTTCACGGGCTATGCTGTCGTTAGAACACCGCTCTCGCTTCCTCCTTCCCAGCCTCGTCGATGCGGGTGCCGATCTATACTCAAACCTTGCGCTCTGCCAGCATCTTTTGATCCACCTTCTGAGTTCGCAGAATGCTCTCCGAACTTAGCAAAAGTCCCCTCAACCTGCTGCGCTCTCTTATGAATCTCGACTGGTCCCTAATCTGAAGCCGCTTGCCCATCACGCGAGCTATAGCCAATGCCGTTTCGTGCATGTCCTTACAGGACATGAGCTGGGACGATACCAGGGTAATCACCGTATAGCCGTTCAAAGTGAGCAAATTAATCCTTCTCGCATCGCGCCGAACAGCATCTTGCCCTTCGTGAAAACTCCTTCCGTCATACTCGATGCACAAGTTGCAACTCGGGAACAAAATATCCGGTTCTAGCGTCTTGACTCCGGTGTTGCGCCTGCTAAACGAATCTAGCGGTTCTTTTGAATTGAGCTGTAAATCCGAAAAGGAGTACCCTCCCATCGAATAGGGAAGTGACAGGAAAAGCGCAAGCGCAGTCTCCATCGGGGATCTAGAAGGGCCTCTCACATAAGCGAGTGCCCTGCAAAACTTCTTAGCCCCACGTGTACCGGCAAGGCGCTTGGATGCGCGAGTTAGCTTGGTCAAACTGGTGAGGGGATCGCGTTGGATCAGCTTTTCTGCCGGAGAATAGAACCCGCAAAATTCGTGCATCAGCCCGATGAGCTCCGGCAGCTCAACACATCCAGCAATCTGGAGAAGACACCCTTCTGGCGAAGCGAGACCAACGTTGCCAGCAATGCTTAGAACCGGGCTTTTGAGCATATGCTCGCCGATCACGTGAAAGTGCAGAACATCACGGTGGTAAGCCGACCGTTTGGCAACCGTCCCGATATGGATGGGAAGAGACAGCGACTGAATACCTGGAAGAAGCCTAAGTTCCTTGATAATTTCTCCCTCGGTCATTTGCTCGCCAGACACCGCCAGCCTATCGAGCTTTGGAACGACAACGTCCGAACTCCCGATGAGCCTCCAGTATTCAAGTGCCGATATGCCATAGAGTGTAAATTTCATAGGCACACTCTATACCGCAAATCTTCCCAAATTCTTAACGAAAGCTTACCGAATGCCTACCAAATTCTTACCTCGCAGAAACAGAAAGGTAAGGCTTGGGAAAGATGCTGCAAAGCTGCCAAGGCGAGCACTTCTTTTACCTGACATTGACACCGATAAGACGGGGCAAATGGCGAGCATGATGCTCAAACGATGAAGCAGTCCATGGAATTTGCGACGAGCGACAATTTGAAGAAACGCGCTGCAAATTTGCGAATGTCGCAGATTCTTTCAGATTTTAAAAACATTATAAGTTACGGCAAACCCCTCGAGAGGACAGATATGCTCGAGATAATGGACATTTGTCCACTAAATGGAAGGTTTTCCCGATTCTCCGATGTCCGTTCCGAGTACGACACCGCTAGAAGAGCGGGTGAATCTGCGACGGACGCAAATATGCAACCAAAAACGGTCAAATCTCTCTCTGAAAACTGCGACATCCGCAAATTTGCAACAAAGGCTGCTAACAAAGACCCGTTGAGGACTCTCCAAGTGCCGACGTGAGGTGTGTCTGGGCCGAAGGCCAACTGAGCCGTGCAGATATACCCCGCGGCGGCACCTCGGGAGACTCGCAAGCCCCCCGCGGCGGCACCCCGGAGAAGCGACAGCTACAAAGTCTTGCCGCTCAGCAGCTCGTAAGCCTCCACGTACTTCTGCGTGGTCTTCTCGATCACGTCCTTGGGTAGACGCGGCGGAGTGCCGGTGCGGTCCCAGTTGGCGTCCAGCCAGTCGCGCACGAACTGCTTGTCGAAGCTGGGCTGGCTCTTGCCCTCCTCGTACTGGTCGCGCGGCCAGAACCTAGAGGAGTCGGGGGTCAGCACCTCGTCGGCTAGGATGATCTGCCCGTCGAACACGCCGAACTCCAGCTTGGTGTCGGCGATGATCACGCCGCGCTCCTCGGCGTAGTCGCGGGCGCGCTCATAGATCGCCAGCGTCTTGTCGCGCAGCGCGGCGGCGTTCTCGTCGCCGATCTTGGCCGCCACCACCTCGAAGCTCACGTTCTCGTCGTGGTCGCCGATCTCGGCCTTGGTGGAAGGGGTGAAGATGGGCTGCGGCAGCTTGCTCGAGTTCACAAGCCCTGCGGGCAGCGGCAGCGAGCACACGGTCTGGCTCTGCTGGTACTCCTTCAGGCCCGAGCCGGCCAGATAGCCGCGCACGATGCATTCCACCGGGAACATCTCGGCCTTGTTCACGATCATGAAGCGCCCGTCGAGGTAGTCGGCATAGGGCTTGAACGCCTCGGGCAGGTCGGCCACGTCGGCCGACACGATGTGGTTGCCGATGATGTCGGAGAGCAGGTCGAACCAGAACAGCGAGATCTGGGTGAGCACCTTGCCCTTGAGCGGAATCTCGTCTTCGAGGATGTAGTCGAACGCCGAGATGCGGTCGGACGCAACCATCAGCAGCTTGTCGCCCAGGTCGTAGATGTCGCGCACCTTGCCCTGGCTAGTTGGAGTCATCGGAATCGGATTCATTGTCCGCACCTTTCTCTGCGTGCTTCTTGTCTTCGGACTTCGGCATCTTCACGAACCTCTTGGTGAGGCGTTCCTGCAACGTTCCCTGCTTATCTTGCTTCTTGCGCTGCTGCTTTTTGGAATCTTCTTTGACGAGCGGGATGTAGATGGTAAAGGTGCTGCCCACGCCTTCCTGCGAGTCCACGTGCACCCATCCGCCGTGGCGGTCGACAATCTCTTTCACGATCGCAAGGCCCACGCCCAGGCCGCCCGACTCGCGGTCTCGCCCGGCGTCGGCACGCCAGAACCTCGAGAAGATGTGCTTGAGGTCTTCCTGCGACATGCCTATGCCGGTGTCGCTCACGATGATCTGCGCCATCACGTTGCGGCGCACGACCTCGATCGAGATCTTGCCGCCTTCGGGCGTGTAGCGCACCGCGTTGGACAGGATGTTGGCCGTGGCCTGCTTGATGAGGTCGGGGTCGGCCATCACGATCGTGCCCGGCTCGTAGGAGTACTCGAATTCCAGACCCGACTCCTCCATCAGCATCTGGTGGTTGAGCACCAGCTCCTCCAAAGTCTCGCCCAGGTCGATCTGCTGCGCCTTCATGGGCGTCGAGCGGTTCTCCAGTCGCGAGAGCTTGAGCAGCGCGTCCACCAGCTTGCCGAGTCGAATCACCTCGCCGTCGAGCATGCTGAGCCGCTGCTGGTCGGCGGGCAGCACGCCGTCGGCCATGGCCTCCATGGTGGCCTGCATCGCCATGAGCGGGGTGCGCAGCTCGTGGGCCACGTCGTTGGTGAGGCGGCGCTCCAGCTCGCGGTCGTTCTCGATGGACTGCGCCATGTCGTCGAAGGTCATGCCCAGCTGGGCCACCTCGTCGGTGCCCACCAGGTTGGTGCGCGCGGCGAGGTTGCCGCTCTTGATCTGCGAGGCCGTCTTGGTGATGCGCCTGATGGGGTCCACCACCCCGGTGGCCACGAAGTAGCCGATCACGCACGAGATGAGCACTGCGATGAGCGCCGCCAGCACCATGGCTCCGTAGGTGTTGCCCTTGAACTCGAGGTCGCTGGCGGTAAGCGCCGCGTCACCTCCGCCGATCGACCACACGCTCACCTGGCCCACAACCTTGTCTCCGGCAACGATTGGCGCCGTGACGCTCAGTCCGTGCTCGGCCTGGCTCTGCGTCTGGTCTTGCACCTTGCCGTCGTCGACCTTGGCCGCGTCGGAGTTCTGCGCGATGAGCTTGCCACTCGTATCGTAGGCCTGCACGCCCACGATGCCGTTGCCGTAGAAGTTGGCCATCACATGCTCGTCGCCGGTCCAGCCGCCGTTCTCCTCGTAGGCCTCGGCGAGGTTGGTGGCCGTGGTGTTGGCCGTGTTCTGCATGTTCTGCATGGCGTACTCGGTAAAGTGCGACTCCCACACGAAGGCCAGCACCAGCGCGGCGATGAGCGCCGTCATCACCGAAACCAGTCCGAACAGCAGCGTTATCCTGCCCTTGTACGACAGAGAGGTCTCTCGCCTCGCGCCATTTTCAGCCACAACGACCTGCTTTCTCCAAACGTCAAAACGGCCGCGCCAGCTCTCCAGCCGGCGCGGCCGCGTTTCCTTCGCCCCGGGCTAACCCTGCTTGCCCGCGTTCTCGCCCGGATCCTCGAACCTGTACCCGATACCGTGCACCGTGTAGAGCCAGGTCGGGTCGCGAGGGTCGTCGCCAAGCTTGGCGCGCAGGTTCTTGATGTGGCTGTCGATCGTGCGCTCGTAGCCCTCGAAGTCGTAGCCCAGCACCTTCTCCACCAGCTCCATGCGCGAGTACACCCTGCCAGGGTAGCGCGACAGCGTGGTGAGGAGCTTGAACTCGCTGGTGGTGAGGTCGACCTCGCGTCCTGCCACCAGCACCTTGTGGCCGGTGATGTCGATCGTGAGGTCGCCGAACTCCAGCGTCTCGCGCTGCGGGTCGGAATCGATGTTGGCCCGCCTCAGCAGCGCCCTCACGCGCGCTACCAGCTCGCGGGGCGAGAACGGCTTGACCAGGTAGTCGTCGGCTCCAAGCTCGAGTCCGATGATCTTGTCCTCCACCTCGCCCTTGGCGGTGAGCATTATGATCGGCGTGTCGTCGTGGTCGCGGATGACCCTGCACACCTTCTCGCCCGACACGCGCGGGAGCATGAGGTCGAGGATCACGAGGTCGAACTTGCGCTTCTCGAACTCGTCGAGAGCCTCCTGCCCGTCGGCCGCCGCGGTAACCCAGTAGTTCTCCCTCTCGAGGTAGGCCGCCACCGCGTCGCGAATGGCCTTTTCGTCCTCCACGAGAAGGATTCTTCTTGTTTCGTTGGATGTCATAGCGCCTCCTTTGCGCAAACGTCGCTACTAGTGTAGTCCAACTCTTGGCGCCAGCGGGCAATCTCAACGAAACCGACACGACCCGCAACCGCTGGCAAGCACGGCGGGCACCGCGGGCGCACCGCGGGCGCAAAAAAGCCGGCCCCTCCGGATATCGTCCGAAGGAGCCGGCCAGCAGATCGGCCTTTAAGCGGCGATCTTTACTTCTGAGCCTGAGCCTGGATCGAGGTGATGGCGATCACGCCGTACACGTCGTCGGCAGAGCAGCCGCGGGAGAGGTCGTTGACCGGCTTGGAGATGCCCTGGGTCACAGGACCATAGGCCTCGGCCTTGGCCAGCCTCTGCACCAGCTTGTAGCCGATGTTGCCAGCGTCGATGTCGGGGAACACCAGCACGTTGGCCTTGCCGGCAACCTTGCTGCCGGGAGCCTTGGAGGCGCCCACCGAGGGAACCATCGAAGCGTCGGCCTGCAGGTCGCCGTCGATGAGGAGGTCGGGCCTCTTCTCCTTGGCGAGCTTGGTGGCCTCCTGGACCTTGTCGATCGAGGCGCCCTTGGCGCTGCCGTAGGAGGAGTGGCACATCATGGCCACGACCGGATCGCCGCCGATGAAGTTCTTGTAGGACTCGGCCGAAGCGATGGCGATCTCGGACAGCTGGTCGGCATCGGGATACTGGTTGAGAGCGCAGTCGGCGAACACGAAGGTGCCGTTGTTGCCAAACTCGCAGTCGGGCACGTTGATCACGAAGAACGACGACACCAGCTTGGTGCCGGGAGCGGTCTTGAGGATCTGCAGCGCAGGACGCAGAACGTCGCCGGTTGCGTGGCATGCGCCGGAAACCATGCCGTCGGCATAGCCCAGGTAAACCATCATCACGCCGTAGTACAGAACGTCCTTGATCTGCTCCGACGCCTGCTCGATGGTCATGCCCTTCTTGGCGCGAAGCTCCTGGAGCTTGGCAGCGAACTCATCGTGCTGCGGGGAGTTGCAGGGGTCGACGATCTCGACGCCTGCGAGGTCGAAGCCATGTGCGGCCACGGTCTCCTGGCTGCCCAGGATCACGATCTTGGCCAGTCCGTCCTTGGCGGCCTTCACGCCTGCCTCGACGACCCTGGGATCGTCGCCCTCGGGAAGCACGATCGTCTGGATGTCGCTCTTTGCCTTGGCTATTACCTCATCGAGAAACTTGCTCATATCAGACCTTTCATCTTCGAATTGCCTTGTCGAGCGCTGGTTGCGCACTCCACTTTGCACGCCCAGCCTCTAGATGCCGAGCACCAGCAAAGATGATACTCCCCAAATCGGGCGAATCAATGCACGCGAATCCCGATTGCACTCATTTGGGGGTCGTTTGCCGTGCCGGCAGCGGTTGCGGAGCCGCCAGCTGCTGGCGACCCATGCGCTGCTGCCTCCTTAGAAGCCCGTCATCTTCTCGCCGCCCACCACGTGGATGTGCAGGTGCTTGACCGTCTGGTTGGCATCGTCGCCGGTGTTGATGATGGTCCTGTATCCCGAATCGTAGATGCCCATCTTGAGGGCCACCCTCGGAACCATGTCCATCAGCTCGCCCAGGGTTGCGGCGGGCACGCCGTCGTTGAGGCTCGCGTAGTGCTCCTTGGGCACCACCAGCACGTGCACCGGGAACTGCGGGTTGGCGTCTTTGAACACCGCGACCCTCTCGGTCTCCATCACCATGTCGGTGGGAATCTCGCCATTGGCGAGCTTGCAGAAGATGCAGTCGTCTTGCGTTGCCATTTGTCCTCCTTCGTGTGGTTATTCCTGCCCGCTAGCTCAGCTGGGTGTCGACGTCGTCGGTCGATTCGGGCTCTATCTCGCCCAAGAGCACGGTGACCTTCTGCTCGGCCTCGGCGATCTTGGTCTGGAGCGCACGCAGCAGGCTCACGCCGCGCTCGTACTTGAGAAGGCTGTCCTCCAGCTCGAGCTGGCCGCCCTCCAGGTCGTGGATGATGCCCTCCAGCTCGCCGATGCCCTCCCTAAAGGTCACGGTCGCAGGGTCGACCGCCGCGGCAGCCCCCTCCTGCTGGCTATTGTGCTCCGCCATGCTTGCCTCCATCCTGATCGAGCTGCACGCTTTGCACCGTGCAGGCAATCTTGCCGTCTTGCATCATTATCTCCATGCCGTCGCCCGCATGCGCATCTGCCGCGTGCGCGAGAACGTGCCCGTCGTCGCCGTATGCGATCGCGTAGCCGCGGCCCAGCACCGCGAGCGGCGAAAGCCCCTCGAGCCGAGCGGCCGCCACGGCCATCTGCCGGCGCGGGTCGTCCAGAAGGTGCGCGCCGGCGCTGGTCAGCCTAGCCTGCGACGCGTCCAGATCGCTGCGCGAAGGCCCGCAGACCCGCGGCGCCGCGCCCGCAAGCGTTGCCGCGCAGCGCTCGATGGCCGCCTTGTTGGCCGCCACCGCGTTGGGAATCGACTTCGCGAGCTTCTCGCCATCGGAGTCGAGCCTGAGGGCGAAAGCCGCGAGCACGTAGTTGGGGTCGCGGAACACCGGTCGCGAAGCCAGCTGCGCCAGGTGCTGGCCGCGGCTCGAAAGCTCGGCAGCAAGCGCCTTCGATATGCGGCCCTCGGCACGCACGAAGGCGTCGGCGAGCTGCCCGATCTCGGTAGTTGCAGCCTCCGCGGCCGCCGTTGGGGTCGAGCACCGCAGGTCGCCCACCATGTCGGCGATCGAGTTGTCGGGCTCGTGCCCGATGCCGGTGATCACCGGTTTGGCGCACGCGGCCACCGTGCGCGCGACCTTCTCGTCGTTGAAGGGCATGAGGTCCTCGTAGGATCCGCCGCCGCGCACCAGCAAGATGGCCTCGCAATCCGACGCGTCGGCCACGCGAAGCCCCTCGCAGATGTGGTCGGGAGCATCCGCGCCTTCCACGGGCACGCCGCATACGCACACCTCGACCTGCGGGGCGCGCCGCCTCAGCGTGCGCAGCACGTCGTGCACGGCCTTGCCTCGCGGCGACGTGACCACCGCGATCTTCTGCATGAACTTGGGGAGCGCCTTCTTGCGCGACGGGTCCATAAGGCCCTCGGCCTGCAGCTTCTTGGCCAGCATCGCCACCTGCATGCGCAGGGCGCCCTCGCCTGCCGGGCGAATGCTGCGCGCCACGAAGTTCATGCGCCCCTTCGCCGCGTAGAGCGAGAAGTTGCCCGAAACCTGTACCAGCATCCCGCGGCGCAGCACTATGCCCGCGCGTGCAAAATCGTTCTTCCAGATAAGGCACGGCAGCGCGCCGTCTTTGTCGGCCAGGGTAAAGTAGACCGCCTTGTAGCCGGGCTTGTCGGAAAGCTCCGACACCTCGCCCTCCACCACCAGGCGCACGCCCTCGAGCCTGCCCTTGGCAACCTGCAGGGCCTGCGAGACGCTGAGCGGTGCCTGGCCGTCGGCACGCTCTCGGCCAGCAGCGACCCCATCGGTCGCGCCGGCACCGCACCCGTCGCCGGCAATCATCTATCGCTCGCCATTCCGAGGTAGTACAGCAGCTGCAGCAGCGATGCCAGAGCAGCCGCCACATAGGTGAAGGCGGCGGCGCGAAGCACCTTGGCGCAGCCTGCGTCCTGCTCGTCGGGCAGGGGCAGCGTGGCGCGAATCGTGGCCAGCGCCCTGGACGACGCGTTGAACTCCACCGGAAGCGTGACCACCTGGAACACCACCACGCACACGTAGAGCGCCACGGCCACCCACACCAGCGACATCATGTTGAGGAAGATCCCGGCGATCAGGATAAAGATCCACGCGTTGGACGCGAACTGCGCCGCCGGCACGATTGCAGATCGGATCTGTATGGGTTTGTAGCCAATCGAATGCTGGATGGCATGCCCGGCCTCGTGGCAGGCGATGGCGATGGCCGCCACCGAAGTCTTGTCGTAGGTGCTCTGCGAGAGGTTGAGCACGTTGGATCTGGGATCGAAGTTGTCGGTAAGCTCGCCGGCGATGCGCGAGATGCCCACATGCTGCAGGCCGTTGGCGTCAAGCATCCTGCGGGCCGCCTGCGCGCCGGTGAGGCCGCATGCCGCGGGCACCTTGCCCCACTTCTTGTAGGCGCCGTTGATGAGGGCCTGCGACCCAACTCCCAGGATCAGGGTCACTATGATCAGAGACAAGTAGCTCATGTAAATGCGTTCCTTTCGAATTTTTCGCGGAAGCCGCAGAGGCGGGTGCTCGCCCACCATGCCGCGCAAGCTGCGCCGCTACTGGGGGCCCACTTCCAGCTTCCCGTTTACCATCCTCACGCTCTCCTCGCCATCGAGGAAGTTCACCAGCTCGCGTCCCACCAGCTCGTAGCGCCAGCCTTCCAAGAGTTCCAGCCCGTCGCGCGAGCCGCCGGCCAGCTTCATAAGGTCGTCGTGAACGGCCAGCACCTGCGGCGCCACGTGGTTCTCGCGGGCGCGCGCCCTCACGATGCCCATCAGCACGTCGGCCACGGCATCGGATCCCGGAGACGACCTGTGCCCCGAACTCGACTGCGGCCACGCCGAAGGGTCGCCCTCGCTGCCCGTCTTGATGAGCCGCAGCACGTCCTTGGCCATGCCCTGCGAGAGCTTTTCGCGCGCACCTCGAATCTTAAACAACTCTTCCGGGGTCTTGGGCTCGCGTTTGCATATCTCTATCAAAAGCTCATCGGAAAGCACCCACCTGCGCGGAATGTCGCGCTTGCGGGCGATGTTCTCGCGCCATATGGCCAGGTCCGACGCGTGCGCGAGCTGGCGGCGCGGCAGGGCGTTTACCTTCTTGACCTTGTGCCACAGCTCGGAGTCGTGCCTGTCGAACTGGTGCGGGTCCTGCATCTTCTCGAAGTCGGCATCCAGCCAGTGCAGACGGCCGGCGCGCTCCAGCTTCTCGCACATGATGTCGTACATGGGGATGAGGTAGCGCACGTCTTCCAGCGAGTACTCGATCTGGCTGTGGGTGAGCGGGCGCACCGTCCAGTCGGTAAGGGTGTCGGACTTCTTGAGCTTCACGTCGCAGAACACGTTGACCACCGACGCATAGCCGGCGTGCTGCGGCAGCCCCAGCAGGGGCGCGGCCACCTGCGTGTCGAACACCGGCGTGGCCACCACGCCGCATGCGTTGAACAGGATCTCGCGGTCCTGGCTGCCCGCGTGAAAGATCTTGACCGTTCTGGAGTCGGTGAGAATGTCGCCGAAGCGGCGGATCGTGGGAACCTTGAGCGGGTCGACGATGTACTCCTCGTCGTCGGTGGCCAGCTGCAGCAGGCAGAGCTTGGGGTAGTAGGTGCTATCGCGCATGAACTCGGTATCGATGGCCAGGGCGCGGCACCCCGCGATGCTCGAGAGCATCTTGTCGAAATCTTCTTGGGTTGTAATTAGCACTCGCAACATCTCCGTGTAAAAGGTTAAGTGCTACCATCTTAGCTAACTAGGAGGATATCTTAATGAGGCTACTGGTTATAAACAACAAAAGCTCGGGACGCGGCGACAACTCCATCTACGACTTCCTGCGCATCGTGTGCGACGACGGCGACGAAGCCGTGATTCGCAACATCGGCGCCGGCAAGACGACGGGCGAGCTGCTGCACGATGCCGAGAGCTTCGACGTGGTGGTGGCGTCTGGCGGCGATGGCACCGTCACCTCGATCTGCTACGAGATGCGCTACCGCGGGGTGCCCGTGGTGCCGTTTCCGTCGGGCACGGGCAACCTGCTCAACATGAACCTCAGCGCGCCCGAGGAGCCGCGCGCTCTGGCCGACATGGTGAGAGCGGGCAACGTCGAGTATTACGACCTGGGCGAGATCTCGTTCGCGGACTCCGAGGGTCGCCAGCACGACGAGGGCTTCTCGATCATCGCGGGCGCCGGGTTCGACGCCATGATCATGGAAACGGCCAACGACCTCAAGGGCGTGCTGGGCCAGAGCGCCTACTATGTGTCGGCGCTCGTGGGCAAGAAGCTCCAGAAGTCCAAGATCACGCTGGTAATCGACGGCAAGAAGGTGCACACCTCGGGCGTGGGCGTGCTGCTGGTCAACTTCGCCAAGATCGCGCCCGACCTCTCGGTCACGCACGTGAACGACGCGCAGGACGGCCTGCTGGAGGTCGTGATCATCAAGCCCGAGAACAAGCTGGCGCTCATGCCCGCGCTCCTGGCGGCGCTGCGCGACAAGCGGGGACAGCATCCTTCGCGCTCCGACGTGCTCGAGATCTACGCCGGCAAGCAGATCGAGGTGTCGTGCAACCCGCCGCTGCGCATCCAGTTCGACGGCGAGGTGGCCGACGCGCAAACGCCCTTCAGGGCCACGTGCCTGCCGGGCGCCCTCAAGACCATAGTGGACGACATGGAGCTGGACCGCCTGAAAGCGCTGCGAGAGCTGGAGTCCGCCGAGTAGCCACGAGATGCGGCGGCGGCCGCGTGTACCCCACGGCGTAGCCTCGACCGGCAGCATTCGGCAATCGCAAAAAAGCTGCCCCGCGAAGCGCCATGACTCGCGGGGCAGCCACTCTCTACCTGCATCATGTTTGCGGCTCGCCGCGGCAGCTCGCCGGACACTCGCCGCGGCAGCTCGCCGGGCTAGCGCACGCTCGCTATCATCGCGGCCACGCACTCGGGCTTGGCGTTCATGGGCACCTCGCAGCCGCTGCCCAGGATGAAGCCGCCCTTCATGCCCATCTCGATGAGCTTCTCGCAGTACTCGCTCACGTCGTCGGGCGTGGAGTATGCCAGCATCGCCGCAGGCACGTCGCCCTGAATGCACTGCCAGCCGCCAAGTATGTCGTATGCCTTCTGCATATCGGTGGCACCGTCCAGCTCGATGTGCATGCAGCCCTTGGGCAGCTGCGTGAAGTACTCGAGCATCGGCAGCCAATTACCGTCAGCGTGGATGATGCTGTGCAATCCCGCCTTGTGGAATTCCTCGATCATGTACTTCATCGACGGCCAAGCGTACTCCTCGAACATCGCGGGCGAGAGGAACGTGGCCGAGCTGCGCATTGCGAACAGGTTTACCGTCCAGCCGTTCTGAGCCTTGGTCTGCTCGATAATGCGGGCGGTCTCGCCCGGGGTGAAGGTGTTGACGACGTCCATGATGGGATCCGGATCGTCAACGAGGTCGTATACGAACGCCTCCATGCTGCGGAACATCGACAGCGAGTCGAAGATGGGATAGGTGGCATTGTTGAACCACGGCACCATGCCGTGCCCGTAGACGAAGCCGAACGCCTTGGCGAAAACCTGGCCGATGTGCTCCCAGCACGCTCCGAGCTGCGCAGGGTCGGTTAGGGGCGGGGTCTGCACATCCATGGTGTGCTTGGCAAACCAGGCATCCCAACCCATCTGCTTGATGCGCTCGTACTCGCTGGGATCGTCGAAGTAGGGCGTCTCGATGAACTGGTAGAGGGCATCGTCATCCAGCTCGCGTCCGGGCACATAGGCGGGCAGGAACATGTTGAACACGGTGGCCTTGGGATACGCTACTGCCATGGCATCGGGCCAACCGATCTTGTTGAAGGTGATCTCGGCGGCCTCCAGCCACTTGTCCACGCTGTTGAACGCCTCGACCTGCTTCATGCCGGCAAGCGAGGTGAGGCTGGTAATCATGATCGGGAACACCGGAATCTCGGTGCGGTCGTTAAACGGTTCGAGACTAACTGCCTTGCGATACTTCTCCATAGATGTGAGCGCTGCCATGTTTGGCTCCTTTCGTCGTGAGGGTTTGCGGGGCTTGCCGGACTTGCCGAGTTTGCTGAGTCCTCCCTCTTGTCGGGGCTTGTTCCCCTGTCCTTGAGCTAACCATACGGCTTTGGCGATGGCAGCAAATCAGAAGATGTTACAATTTGCATGCGGGAATTTAACAGACCCTTCATACAAAGTGTAGGAAGCCTATGAAACTGAGCATGTGGAACCTTGCAGACCAGCTGCGCATCTTTCACCCACGTTCGATAGCTATCAAGAGCGGGCAGCGCATCCTTCGCAATGCACGGTTGCTGGCCGATGCACGCGAGTTCTCGCGCACCACGGCCTACGTCGACCGCGACGCGTCGGGATACGTGATGTGCACCAACGACAACGACATCATCCTGCTCGACACCGACGACATCGACACCGTGCTCAACACTCTGCTCGATGCCTTCGACCACTACAACGAGTGGGACGCGAAGCTGATGGATACGATTCAATCCGGCGGCAGCCTGCACGACCTGCTGGAGCTGGGAGCGCGCGAGACGGGTCGATTCCACGTGCTGGCCGATGCCACGTTCTACATTCGCGAAACTGGCGGCGACCCCGCAATCGTTACAGCGAACGCCAACAGCGCAGCGGCTCTCGAAACCCGTTCGATGCCTTTGCCCGTGATCATGCGCATCAACGCGATGGAGGGAGTGCGTTCGCGCAACCGCAAATCGTATGTCATAGACATACCCGAGCTGGGAACCGCTTCCACCATCAGCAACCTGTTCGTGGACGACGAGCACGAGGGCTGGCTCATCACCTTCTCGTTCGACGGATTCAACACCCAGGCGCAGCTCGACCTTCAGGACGCCTTTGCCAAGAAGCTGGAGTGGGCGCTTCGAGTTCAGCAAAACGATGACGGCGGAATGAGCCGCGCATCGGTGTTCACCGACATCATCTCGGGCATTTTGGACGACGAGGCCACGGCCTACAGGCGCCTGGCGACGCTCGGATGGAAGCGAGACGATGCAAAGGCCGTCTACGCGATTTGCCAGGTGGAGCAGCATATGAACCCGCAGCATGTGGTCGAGCGGTTCCTTGACAACCTGGATATATCATCGGTATGCGTGTCGTACGAGGGCGATCTGCTGTTCTTCGTCAACGCGTCGCAGGCAACGCTCGACGTGCTGGAGGAGCGCATGCGCGCCACGCTCACGATGTGCGGATGCGCCGCAGGGCGCAGCACCCTGTTCAAGAACATCATGGAGATGGGTTCTCAACGCGATGCAGCCAAAGTGGCGGCGCAGGCGGCCGTGCGGTCGGGGCAGATCGTGACCTATCAGGAAGTCAAGCTCCCCTACTCGCTTTCGCTTTTGCGCGAGAAGGCCGCTGCCGACGTGAGCCACGACGCGCTGGCTACTCTGCGCGAATACGATGCCGCCCACGACACCGATATGTTCGAGACGCTCGCCTCGTACCTGGTGCACGGCTCGAACGCCACCGCCACGGCGCGGACGCTGTTCATACACCGGTCCACGCTGCTCTACCGGCTCGAACGCATCGAGGAACTGACGGGGGTGAGCCTCGACGACCCCGACGAGCGATTCTTGCTGGAGCTGTCGTTTCGACTGGCCGCGGGTGAGCCTTCGAGGTAGAAGGGCAACCGTGGCAGGACCGTATCGGTGGTTGAAATTCTCACCTGTCCACCACTATGTCGACGAACTGCAGGTCCACCATGTGCGACAGGTCCTCGGGGTTCACCTCCACCTGCGCGCCGATGCGACCGGCCGAGAAGATCACCGTGTCGAACAAGATGGCCGTCTCGTCGATGGTGGTGCGGAAGGGCTTCTTCATGCCGATGGGCGAGCAGCCGCCGTGCACATAGCCCGTGAGGGGCAGCAGCTCCTTGGATTTGATCATGGCGATGGACTTCTCGCCCACGGCCTTGGCGGCCTTCTTGAGATCGAGCGACTCGGCCACGGGCACCATGAACACGTAGTGCTCGCCGCTCTTGGCCACGGTCACGAGCGTCTTGAACACCTGGTCGGGGTCTTCTCCCAAAATCTCGGCCACTTCGGTGCCACTGGGCGCGCCGTCGGTGTCGAACGTGTACCACTTGTAGTCGACTCCCGCTGCATCTAGCAGCCTCATCACGTTGGTCTTGTCTTCCAAGGTCGCCACCTGGTTTCGGTCTAGCTTGCAAAAGAAACGGGCCGGCCACTTTCGATGGC
>CAVFRF010000013.1:0-23695 GCA_963624975.1 Bacteroidaceae bacterium | reverse complement strand
GCCGTACAGCGTGTACCAGTCTTCGCCGTTGGTGGCGTCGTCGGCAAACGAGATGTCGCTCACCTGCACCGCCTTGGTGATGGCGGAGGTCACGTGCGAGTTCTCGTCGAGGTTCTGCAAATGGCGGCCGTACGACACCAGCGCGGTGTCCGACGCGGTGCCGCTGCGGTAGTCGAACAGGCTGTTGGTGGTGCGGTCCACGGTGGCCGCGTCGACCATGGGATCGGTGCTCTTCACAGTCAGCTCGATCTTGAGGTCGGTGCCGCAGGCCAGCTGGTGCTCGGTCTGCTCGTAGAAGCGCGTGGAGCTGGACTCCAGACTGTCCAGCACCCACACGTAGCGGTAGGTGCGCGACGACACGCGCTCGAGGTTGGTCACGGTGCGCTTGTAGGTGCCGCCTTTACCGTCGGCGAGCGTGATGTCGAAGGTGAGGTTCTCTCCCAGCGAGGGGTTGTTGCTGTAGAAGATGACCTTGAGCTTCTCCTTGTTCTCCACCGTGATGCCCGGGTAGAGGGCATCGGTCGAAGATGTGTCGGCCGAGCCGCCTCCGTAGTAGCCCACGGTGGCGCCCTTGGCGATGCGCTGCCGCTTGATGCGCAGCCTGTCCAGCTCGTTGGCGTCGGTGGGGATGGCCGAGGCGGTCGCGTCCACGCCGCCAGCCGCCGGCGACTCCTCGGAGTAGTACACGGCGTAGACGCTGCCGCTTTCGGGGTTGAACTCGATGTGCCACTCGTTGGAGCGCAGCTCCTCGTCCACGCTGCCCGTGGGCAGCAGCGATGCCGCGGCCGTGGTGGCGGTGCTGCCGGTCTTGGGCGACTCCACATAGCACAGGGTGTCGGCGGTGAGCGAGGTGTCGTCGGGGTCGGCGTCGTAGGGCACCAGCCCCACCTTGTTCACGCCCTTCTTGTCGTTGGTGGCATCGTACTGGTAGATGTCTTCGTAGCCCGAAGCCCGAAGCTCCGACATGCGTGCCTGCGCGGCCATGTAGATGGTCTCGGCCTTGCTGTCCAGCTCCCTTTGCCGCAGCTCCTTCTGTATGGTGGCAATGGCTATCACGCCCACCACCAGCAGGGCCACTATTATGGCCACCACGACGATAAGCTCCACAAGCGTGTAGCCTGATTCGCCTCTCGTTCTATGTTGCTTGCGGGATGTCATAGCGTATTGCCTCCGTTTATGTTCTGTTTCACGCATATCCACGCAGTTGTCCGCATTTTGCCTCTGTGCCGGCTAGCTGCCGGCGATTTGCCCACCCATCAGTTTATCAGCTCGAAGAACGTTACGTTGAGGGTGGCCTTCACGCTCCCGTCGTCGTTGGTTACCATCGACAGGTCCGAGATCTGGTTGACGTTGGCGCTGGCGTTCAGCGCGTCGATGATGCTGCGGGCGCTCTCGTAGCTGCTGGCATAGAACACCAGCGTGAGCGGCCGCTTCATGATGTAGCTGGGCGACTCCATCGGCTCGGTGCTGCCAAAGCTCAGCGAGTAGTCGGTGGCGGCGGAGAGAATGGAGTTGAGGTCGGAGAGCATGGCCTCCGAGTTGTCGTAGCTGGGCATGGCGCTGGCCGTGCCCGAAGCCTTGAGCTGCTCAAGCTCGTCTTCCATCTTGTGCATCTTGGTGAGCGCCGCGGCGTTCTGGGTGAGCGAGGTCTGCTCGGTGTCCATCTCCATCGTGTACTCCTCGATGGAGTCGTTGATGGGCTCGAGCACCACCTTGAAGTAGCAGATGCCGATGAGCAGCACGGCGAAGATGAGGATGAGCACCGTCTCGCGCTTGGTAAAGGCCCTGTTCATTACTGCGCCTCCTCTGCCGGCTGCAAAACGATGGTTATCGAGAAGTCGAGGTCTTCGCTGGAGTTGGTCATGGTGGAAGCGATGGTGAGGTCGGCGCTCTCCACGATGGGCTGCTTCTGCAGGTCGGTGAACATCACCGACACCTGGTCGAGGTTCATGCCCGACATGCTCACGACCGCCACGTTGCCGTCGACCCTGATCGAGTTCACGGTGCCCTGCGACATGAGCTTCTGCTCAATGAGGTCGAGCACCTCGATGCGGCTCACCGACACCGCGTCTGTGGCGGAGCTAGACGATTTGGAGCTGCTGGACTTGGAGGAGCTGGACGAGCTGCTGCTGGAGCTGGAGCTGCTGTTGGGGCTAGACGAGCTGGAGCTCTTCGAGCTGCTGTCGCTCGAACTCGAGCTGGAGCTGTCGTCGTACATCCAGTCGCGGGAGTACATGTGGTATTCCTTCTCGACCTTCGAGAAGTTCTTGAGCGAGGTCTCCATCTCGAGGTACTGCGAGTGCACCTGGCTGTAGGCGCTCTCGGTGGCGGCCAGGCGCGCGTACTGGTCGGAGATGCCGAACTTCACCACCAGGAGGCACAGCACGATGATCACCACCGCGCCCACTCCTATGGTGTACAGGCTCTGCTTGTGCGATTCGCGCTTGGCCAGGTTCACGGTGCGCTTGGTGGGGTACTTGCCGCCGCCGTCGCCTTTGCCCCTCTTGGCCGCGATCAGCTCCTTGAGGTCGGTCATCGTCATTTCTTTCCAGTTCTTGGCCATCGATGCCTCCCCTCTCAAGCCTGCAGCGCGCAGCCCAGGGCCTTGACGAAAAGCCACGGCTCATCGATCTGCACATCGTCGGGCAGAAGGTCTGCCGCCGAGGTTACCTTGAAGCTGGAAACGTTGGCCACCGCATCGGCGATGGGGTCGACGGCCGCGCCGCCGCCGCACAGGTGCACGTACTCCAGCATGCGGTCGCGGTTGTTGTAGTTGTAGAAGTTCACGGCCTTCATGATCTCGACCGCCATGTTGCCGTAGATCTCGGCGCAATCGGGGTCGTCCAGCACGCCCTCGTAGTTGGTGCGCATGTACTCGTAGGCCATGTGCTCGTCGATGTTGCGGTTCTCGGCGATGGCGGCCACCACGTCGCGCATGCCAAGGTCGATCACGCGGCGCGAGATGAAGGTGTCCTGCTGCAGGAAGTGCATGCGGATGGCGTCGAAGCCGATGTCCACGATGCAGGTGTCGGACTCGTCGAGATGGTCGGCAGCCATGAGAGCCACGTAGGCGGCCTCTTCGGGAATGGCGTTGACGAGCTTGAAGCCCGCGCGCTTGAACATCTCGCGGTAGTCGTTGATGGTTTGCTTGAGAGTGGCACACGCGAAGAGCTTGAGCGTGCCCTTGAGCGGGGCCTCGGGGTCGCGCTCGGGTTCGGAGTCGTCGTCGGCGGAGCTGTCGAGCGAGTAGTCGGCATAGCCGGCATCGCTGTCGGCCTCGTCGTCGCCGTCGTCGATCACGGTTTCCTGGACCGCATAGTCGAAGTAGTAGTTGCCCTTCTCCTGGGTGAGGTAGTCCTTGAACTCGTAGGGCAGGTTGTACACCAGCTGCGCCTCGGTCATGAGGGGCACCTCGACCGTCTTGGCGAAGACCTGCGAGTCGGGCAAGATCACCGCGGCTGGCATCTTCTTGGGAATGCCGTTGTCGCTGGCGATGTCGCGCAGGAAGTCGGCCATCGCGTCGTGCGAGAGAATCTCGCCGTTCGACACGAGGTTGTCGGGAAGCGCCGCGCACACGGCCTTCTTGCATGCCGCACCCTCGCGCCACACCATCTTGACCTGCGATTCGCCGATGTCGAACGCAAACAGTCTATCGCCCATTCTCCCCCGCTCTCACAAAGCAGAAAATCTCTTGCCTAAATCCGATGTGCACGAAAACGCCCATACGGCCTTTTCGCGCACATCGAACTTAGAACAACGCCAAATATGCGCCTACCAGCTGGGAGCCCCATAGGGCGCACGCTATCGCGGCGGCGCTTATCGACGGGCCCCACGGAAACACCTTGCCCTCGCGGCTCTTCTGCGTGGCTGCGGCGAACACGATGCCCAAGATGCATGCCAGCAGGAGGCACAGTATGTTGTTGGCCCAGCCGAGGTAGAGGCCGGTGACGAACAGCAGCTTGAGGTCGCCGCCGCCCATGGCCTCGATGCCGCGCAGCTTCTCGTAGAGCAGCACTACCAGCAAGAGGCCGCCTCCGACGGCGAAGCCGCCGAGCAGCGCATCCACCAGGCTCTCCTGCCAGCCGGGCAGGCAGAAGAAGAACGGGATGCGCAACACGATGCCGGCCACCACGAACCCGTTGGGGATGATGTAGCTCTTGAGGTCGGCGAACGCCGCCGCCAGAAGCACCGACGCGAAGAGCAGCATCTCCAGCGCCTGGAGCGACACTCCGTATACCGCGAACACCAGCACGTACACGATGCCCGTGAGAAGCTCCGCCCACACGTGGCCCGCGCTGAGCTTGGCCCCGCAGTAGCGGCACCTGCCCCGCATCGCCAGGTACGACGCTATGGGCACCAGGTCGAGGGGCTGCAACGTGTGCTTGCACTCGTCGCAATGCGAGCGGCCCTTCCAGGGCGACTCTCCCTCGGTGATGCGCCATGCCATGCAGTTGAGAAAGCTGCCCATGCAGGCGCCCAGCACGAAGGCCACGATGCCGATGAATATGTTGAGCTCTGCGGGTAGTTCCAGCATGCGCGACTAATCTCTCCTACACAAAAACGCCGACGACAGGCGGCCGCAACCCATCGACCTGCCTGCCGCCGGCTTGAATGCTATTTGACTTGGCTAGTGACTAGGCACCAGCAGCATAGCTAATGCTCACCTTGCCGTCAGCGTCAACTGCAACGGTGCAAGTACCACCCTTGGTGGGCTTGTTGGTCGAATCGTAGATTCCGTCTTCGCCAACGAGGTTCTCGAGGTTGGTCTCAAGCTGGGTGTTCTGCCACTTGTCCTGCTCCTGCTGGAGGTTTACAGTCGACTCAGCAGCCTTGGTACCGTCGAGGTAGTCAACCATGACCTCGGCATAAGCGGCACGGATGTTGGCTGCGTCAGCGGCCTCGCGCGACTTCTCGAGCTGTGCGTTGAAGGTGGGGATCAGGATGGCAATCAGGATAGCGATGATTGCAACCACGATCAGCATCTCCATGAGCGTGAAGCCCTTTTCGTTCTTCTTGGAAAACATGTGATCATCTCCTCTTTGCATTGCAAAACGATACGGATAAAAACTTGGGTTGCCGCATAAAACATAGACACACGGTGCAAATTATACACTCGAATACATCATAAACAAGGGCAAATATACCGCGAGTAAGAGCAGCACGGTTATAACGGCCAGCCCGATGGTGATGGCCGGCTCCATGAGGGTGAGCAGCCGCTCGGTGAGAATCGACACCTCGTTGTCGAAGTACTCGCTGATCACGCTCAGCGTTTCCTCCAGGTTGCCCGAGCGCTCGCCCACGCCCGTCATCTCGGAGAGCATCTTGGGGAAGTGGTTGTCTGCCGCCATGCAGTCCGACATGCTGCGGCCCTGCTCGACGCCCTGCTTGACCTTGCGCACCGCACGGCCCACCGCGTAGTTGGACACCACGCTAGATGTGACATCCAGCGCCTTGACCACCGAAAGCCCCGCCGTGAGCAGCGTGGACATGGTGGCGGCGAACTGCGAGGCGCTGTTCATCATGTGTATGTTCTTGAGCGGCGAGCGGAACAGCGAGAACTCCGCCTGCCTGAGGCGCCCCTCCTCGTTGCGCCGCATGAGGATGCGCGCGCCTAAGGCCAGCACCACGGCTCCCACCAGGACCCACCAGTAGCTGGTCATGAAGTTGGAGAACGCGATGATGCCCTTGGTGATGGGCGGCAGGTCGTTGCCCATCGACTCGAAGGTCTTGGTGAACATGGGCACGGCCACCATCATGATGATGAGGAACACGATCACGGCCACCACCAGCACGATCGCCGGGTAGGTGAGGCTGCTCACCACCTTGGCGCGGGTCTTGGACGTCTTGTCGTAGTAGTCGTGCAGCCTGTCGAAGCACAGCTCCAGCGTACCGGCCTGCTCGCCCGCGCGCACCGTTTCCACGAAGGTGGCCGGCAGGTTGGGGCAGTTGTTCTCGAAGCCCTGCGCCAGGCTGTGGCCGCCCGCCACGTCCTCGGCCACCTTGCCCAGCATGCGGCGGGTCTCCTTGTTCTTGGCCTGCGACGCCACCATCTCCACGCAGCGGTCGATGGCCAGCCCCGAAGTGAGCACGATGGAGAACTGCGAGCTTATGATCGACAGCTCCTTGTCCTTGATCTTGAGCTTGCTGGCGATGCTCTGGGTCTCGCTCTCCTCCACCTCCTCGATCTTGGTGATGATGGAGCAGGTGTCGCGCAGCGTGGCCACGGCCTCGAACTCGTCGTAGCCCTGGATCACGCCCTCGACCTTCACGCCGTCGGCGGAAAGCCCGCTGTACTTGAACGTCTTCATCGAATGCCGCCCTCCCTGCTACCGGCGCCTGCCGGACTTGCTGGCAAACGCCTCGCGATCGCGGCAGTAGGCCATCGCCGTGTCGGGCGATATGGCGCCGTCGCGCACCAGCTTGTGCAGGGCGTTGTCCATGGTGATGCTGCCGTTTTGCGCGTTCATGGTGATGTAGCTGTCGATCTGCGGGGTCTTGCCCTCGCGCACAAGGTTGGCGATGGCGCTGTTGACCACCATGATCTCGCACGCCACCACGCGCCCCCCGCCCTTGCGCGGCAGCAGCTGCTGCGATACCACGGCGCGCAGCGTGGTGGAAACCTGCAGGCGGATCTGGCGCTGCTGACCTTCGGGGAACACGCTCACCATGCGGTCGATGGAGTCGGCCGCCGAGTTGGTGTGCAGCGTGGCGAACACCAGGTGGCCGGTCTCGGCGGCGGTGAGCGCCGTCTTGATGGTGTCGAGGTCGCGCATCTCGCCGATGAGGATCACGTCGGGGTCCTCGCGCAGGATGGAGCGCAGGCCGTCGGCGTAGCTGCGGGTGTCGGCCCCAATCTCGCGCTGGTTGATCACGCACTGGTCGGGGGTGTACACGTACTCGATGGGGTCTTCGAGGGTGATGATGTGGTTGGGCCGCGTGTGGTTGATGGTGTTGAGCATGGCCGCCAGCGTGGTGGACTTGCCCGAGCCGGTCTCGCCCGTTACCAGCACGATGCCGCTGCGGTACTGCGGAAACTCCGACACCACGGGCGGCAGGCCCAGCTCCTCGATCACGGGCACATGGTCGGCAAGTATGCGGATCACCGCCGAGGCCGAGCCCCTCTGCCTGAAGATGTTGATCCTAGTGCGCGCGCCGCAAGCGAAGGAGCGGCCCATGTCCAGCTCGCCGATGCCCTTCATGGCGTCGTAGCGCTGGCCTGCAAGCTGCACGGCGTAGCTCTCGCAGTCGTCGTGGGTGAGGGGCTCCTCCGTGAGCGAGCGGATCGTGCCGTCGATGCGGCACTTTACCGGCAGCCCGCACACGATGTGGATGTCGGACGCGCCCGCCTGCTGGGCCTTCTCTACTAGCTGGTCGATATCGAGCATGTTGGCCTCGCTTCTAGTCCACGGTCGACTTGATGGTCCTCGCGGCCTCGGCCGCGGTGGTCTCGCCCGCCAGCACCAGCTCTCGGCAGTTGTCGCGCATGGGCACGAAGCCGGCCTCCATGGCGGCCGCCAGCAGGTCGTCGTAGCCCGCGCCCTCGCTTATGAGCCGGCGCATCTTCTCGTTGATGGTGAGGATCTCGAACACGCCGCGCCTGCCGCGGTAGCCGGTGTGGTAGCACTCGGGGCAGCCGTCGCCCTTGTAGAACTTCACGTTGGCGCTCGCGGGGATGCCCAGCAGGTCCAGCTCCTCCTCGCCGGGGGTGTACTCGGTGCGGCAGTGCGGGCAGATCTTGCGCACCAGGCGCTGCGAGATCACGCCGCGCAGCGCGTTGGCGATCATGTAGGGCTCTACCCCGATGTCCACGAGGCGGTCGATGGCCGCCACCGAGTCGTTGGTATGCAATGTGGAGAGCACCAGGTGGCCGGTGATGGCCGAGCGAATGGCGATGGTGCCCGTCTCGCCGTCGCGGATCTCGCCCACCGAGATGATGTCGGGGTCCTGGCGCAAGATGGCGCGCAGGCCGTTGGCGAAGGTCATGCCCGTCTTCTCGTTGATCTGGCACTGGTTGACGCCGGCGATGTTGTACTCCACCGGGTCTTCCAGCGTCATGATGTTGGTTTCCTCGCTGCTGAGTTCCTGCAGCATGGCGCACATCGTGGTGGACTTGCCCGAACCCGTGGGGCCCACCACGAGTATCACGCCGCTGCTGTTGCTCAGCAGGTGCTCGTAGCGCTCGTAGTCGGTGCCGGTGAGGCCGATGGTCTGGCTCGTGACGTTCTGCTGCGACTTGTCCAAGAGCCTCAGCACGATCTTTTCGCCGAACACGGTGGGCATCGAGGAGATGCGCAGGTCGATCTGGTGACCCTTGACCTCCACCATCGCGCGGCCGTCTTGCGGGACCTTGCGCTCCGAGATGTTCATGCTGCCCATGACCTTGAGGCGCGAGATCACGTTGGCCTGCAGGTTGGCGGGCACGGTGAGCATCTTGCGAAGCGAGCCGTCGATGCGCATGCGCACCAGCATCTCGTCTTCCTGCGGCTCGAGGTGGATGTCGGACGCGCGCTCCGTCACGGCGCGCTCGATCACGGAGTTCACGAAGCGAATCGTGGGCGCGGCGGCCTGCGCGTCGGCCTGCTGCTGCATGGCCTCGGGCACGATGTCGGCGGCAGCAGACGCCTCCTGCTTCATGTCCTCGATGGCGCGGGCCGTGCCCTCGTTGCCGTAGAGAGTGACGATGGCCTGCTCGATGGCGGTGCGGGTGGCGATCATTGGCACCACTTGCTTGTGGCTGGCGGCCTTTATCTCCTCCTGCGCCGGAAAGTCGAGCGGGTCGTGAATGGCCACGTACAGCTCGTCCTTCACGAGCTTCACCGGCACCGCGCAGTGCTTCTTGGCGATGGCGCGGGGCACGTACTTTACCAGCTCTACCGGGATGTCCACCAATGTGAGGTCGATGTAGTCCACGCCCAGCTGCATCTGCAGGGCATCGATGAGCTGGCGCTCGGTGATCACCTTGCCGTCGATCAGCGCGTCGCCCAGGCGCTGGCCGGTCTGCTTCTGGAGCGCTAGCGCCTCGTCGAGCTGCTGCTGGTTGATGGTGCCGGCAGCGATCAGAAGGTCGCCAAGACGCATGTATGCCATTCGAACACCTCGAAACTGTCTGTCATCTTGCAATTGCGCCGCAGGAGCGGGCTAGCGCCACGAGCGGGCGCAGCCGATGCCGCGCGCGAACGCAGCCGATGCCGACCCGCAAGCACATACGCTGCTAATGATACACGTCCGAGGCGTTTTCCCCAAATCTCGCGCGTTCGCGCACTTGCAAGAACGGACTATGTCCGCATCGCCATCAGCTCATTTGCGACAAACGCAAATTTGCAGATTTGCGTTGCAAATTTGCGTTTGTCGCAAAGTTTCAAAGATATTGAATGTCCTCAATTTTTAAAGAAGTGCCTTCATGCCTAGAACAAGCCCAAAATCTGTCCAGTTCGGGGACATTTGTCCATTATCTTCTTAAAGATTGTCTCTCCCGGCGATCATCTGCTTAGCAACTCCATCCAAAATCTGCGACAGCCGCAAATCTGCAACGCAAAACGCCAAAATTCCTCTCCAAAATCTGCGACAAACGAAAAAATGCAGCATCCACCCCAACGCACGGTCTGGAAGAGCTACTGCGCTACGCCCTTCCTAGTACATCCGGCGGTGGAGCCGCCCCCCCCCCGCGTTTTCCACGAGGTTGGCTATCACGCTCACCACGGTGTCGATGTCGATGGGCTTGGCGATGTGCTCGTCCATGCCCGCTTCGCGCGCCTTGAGGCGGTCGTCGGTGAAGGCGTTGGCCGTCATGGCCACGATTGGGATGCGCTGGGCGTCGGGGTGCCCCGACTCGCGGATGGCCTTGGTGGATTCGTAGCCGTTCATCACCGGCATCATGATGTCCATGAGCACAATGTCGAAGCTGCCCGGCTCGGAGGCCTCGAACATGTCCACGGCCGCCTTGCCGTCGTGCGCGCACGCCACCACGGCGCCGGCGTCTTCGAGCAGGAACTTCGCGATTTCCATGTTGAGTTCGTTGTCCTCCACCAGCAAGATGTTCAGGCCCTCTATCGAGCCGCCCTCGTCGGTCTTTTCGTCGATGTGCACCACGTCGGCGCCGTCGGACTTGTCGATCGCGAGCGGCACCAGGATGGTGAACGTCGAACCCTCGCCCTTCACGCTTTCGGCGGAGATGGAGCCTCCCATGGTTTCCACGATCTTCTTGGTGATGGAGAGGCCAAGGCCCGTGCCCACGCGCTTCTTGTCGCCGGCGCCCTCGCGAGCGAACGGCTCGAACAGGTGCTCGAGAAACTCCGGGGCCATGCCGATGCCGTTGTCCTTGCACACGAACTTGAGCGTCTCCACATCGTCGGTGACCTCGTGGTCTTCCACCGAGAGGTCGATCCTGCCGCCGTCGTTGCTGTACTTCACGGCGTTGCCCAGCACGTTGAGCAGCATGCGGCGCAGGTGGATGGGACTCCCCACGAAGAAGCGGTGCTCGAGCACGGGCGTGGCCAGCGATACCTCGATGTCGCGGGCCTGCGCCTGCGGGTCGGTGGCAAACAGCACCTCGTGGATCACCGACATCAGGTCGAACGGGATGTTCTCGAACGTGAGCTGGCCCGACTCGAGCTTGCTCATGTCCAGTACCTCGTTGATGAGCGACAGCAGCAGGTCGGTGGACATGCGGATCTTCCTACGGCACTCGGCCTGCTTGATCTGGTTGCCCTCGAACTTGTCGGCGATGTCGAGCATGCCGCAGATGCCGTTGATGGGCGTGCGGATGTCGTGGCTCATGCGGCGCAGGAACTCCGTCTTGGCGTGGCTGGCCACCTCGGCCTGCTCCTTGGCGGCCACCAGCTGCTGCTGGTAGGCGGCCTCCACCTCGCGCACGCGGCGCTCCTGCTCCAGGTGCTCCTCGATGATGGCATCGATGCCCTGGAAGCCCGCCACCAGCTTGCTGCCATCGCCGGTCTTGCTAATGCTGAACTGGTAGTTGTACACGTTGCCGTCCACCAGCATGCGGTAGTTGCCCACATATTCGTCTTGCCGGGCAAACACCTCGCGCAGGTGCTGGGGCGAGAGCGCGTGCGCGAGCATCTCCTTGTCTTCGGGATGCACGGCCTCGGTTATCCATGCGTTCACCAAAGGCTCGAACTCGAACGAGCGGTCCAGCAAATCGTCCAGCCTGCCGTCGCTAAACTCGTCTTCCATCTTGAGCACTCTGGCGGAGCAGTCGTCGAGGTCGACCAGGTACACGTTCTTGAAGTTGCGCGAGAGCGCCGAGAATATCGCGTTCTTCTCTGACAGCTCTTCGCGATGCTGCGCCTCTATCTCACGCTGGAGCCTGTCTTCGGCACGCTGCTCCTCGATGATCGCGTCGATATTCTGCACGCCCGCAAGGATCCATTCGCGGGTAGACGACTTCATCATGTTGAACTGGAAGTAGTGCTCCTCGCCGTCTTCGAGCACGCGGTAGTTCACGAGGTACTCGTCCTGCTGCGAGAACACCCGGCGCAGGTTGGCCAGATCCAGCACCTCGTGCATCATCTCGCGGTCGTCCGGATGCACCACGGTGTCGACCCACTCGTCCAGCGTGTCCTCGAAGAAGAACCTCTGGCCGTCGAACGCTTCGAACCGATCCAGCAGAAACTTCTCGTTGGTCTTGAGGACACGCGCGGTGCCGCGCTCGATGTTGGCCAGGTACACGTCCTCGAAGTTGCGCGCCAGGATCTCGAACACCGACTGGCTCTTGTCTTCTTCGATGGCCTCGATGATGAAGATCACATGATGCAGATTGCCGTCGGCATCGTCGTTTTCCCTCACGAAGTGGAACTTGCACCAGCCGGTGACCCTGCCCAGCACCTCTCGGGTGATGTGGTTTAGTCCCCGCATGCGCTCGTCGAGGGTGTCGCAATCGGCGAAGTCGAGCGCCAGCTGGTAGTAGTCTTTGTCGGCCAGGTTGCCCATGACCTTCCTCATGGCCACGTCGAACGGCTCGTCTTCCGAGATGCTGAGCGCCGACGTTTTTTCGGAGTGCTTGACCTCCGAGAACTTCTTGTTCTGCACGTTCACGCGAAACATGAGCACGAACATGCTCGACATGGCGGTGTAGGCATCGAGCAGGCCCTCCTTGCGTTTCTGCTCCTGCATCTCCATCGCGAAGTCGATGTTGCGAAAGCCCACCAGCAGCTCGAGCGGCTTGCCCGGCGCCGAGCTGCGGATGTAGTTGGCGCTGTAGTGGTGCACGCCGTCGTCTTCGAACACGCGGTAGATAAACTCGAACTGCCTATCCCCTGCAGCGAAGCGCTCTTCGAGCGACTGCAACGAGAGCGTGCTGCAAAAATGCTCCCTGTCGTCTTCGGCGACGCGTTCGGTGGCGTACTTGGTCAGCAGGTCCGTGTAGCAGAAGCCCTCCTGGGTGTTTTCGTCGATGCCCTCGGTCACATAGCCGTCGAGCTTCACGATCTTGGCGTGGTTGTTGGCCACGTCGACCGTGAACACGTTGAGGTAGTTCATGGCCAAGGCGGCGATTATGCTGGTGGCGTTCGTGGTGTCGAGCATTCTTGATGCAACCTCCAAAAACGTTCGTTATGTCTGGCGCGATGCCACGGGGCGGCGTGCGCGCGGCCTGCAGGCGCGCGGCAGGCGAGGCGCGCGGTCGGCGGGCGCGGCCGGCGGGGCCCAGCCGCTAGCAACCGCTTTGTCGCGCTTTCTTCCTTCCGGCAACCTGCGCTATCACGCTGTTGAGCGTAATGGCGTCTATCGGCTTTCCAATGTGGTCGTCCATGCCCGCCTCCAGGCAAGCCTGCCTGTCTTCGGCGAAGGCGTTGGCCGTCATGGCGATGATGGGCACCGTCTGCGCGTCGGGCCTGTCGAGCGCCCTGATCTGGCGCGTGGCCTCCAGCCCGTCCATCACCGGCATCATCATGTCCATGAAGATGTAGTCGAACTCGTACGGCGCCGATGCCTCGAAGGCGTCGAGCGCCTCCTTGCCGTTCTCGGCCGGCACGACCGTGAGGCCCTTCTCCTCGAGGAAGATGCTGGCGATCTCGAGGTTGATGCCGTTGTCTTCCACCAGCAGCGCTTTCTGGCCGCTCAGGTCCACCATCTCGACCGATGCCAGGCTGGAGTCGCCAAGCCCGTGCCGCGCATCCAGGTCGAACGACAACACCACGCGTATGGTGGTGCCCACGTTCTCCTGGCTCTTGAGGTCGATGGTGCCGCCCATCATCTCCACTATGTCGTGCACGATGGAAAGCCCCAGCCCCGAGCCGCTGAAGCTCGTGATGGTTTCCTTCCCCTCCTGCGAGAACGGCTCGAACGCGCGCTTCTGGAACTCCTCGCTCATGCCCATGCCGGTGTCTTCGCACACGAATTCGTAGGTGGCCGTGGCGCCGTCGCACGCCAGCTCGGTGGCGTAGAGGCGCAGGTATCCGCCGGTGCGGTTGTACTTCACGGCGTTGGACGCGATGTTCATGAGGATGCGGTTGAGATGCACCGGGCTGCCCACCACGAAGCGGTGCTCGATGTGGGTGTCGGACCTGCCGCCCTTGAACGCCACGCTGTTCTCGCCGGCGTACGACTCGACCACCGGCAGCGTGTTGAGCAGCAGCTGGCCCAGGTCGAATGGCTTGTGCTCCAGCACGATCGAGCCCGACTCCAGCTTGCTGATGTCCAGCACGTTGTTCACGAGGTCCAGCAGGTAGCTGGTGGAGCGCAGCACCTTGTCCATGCACTCCTCGGTCTTGACCTGGTCGCCGCGGTACTTCTCGGCGATATGCAGCATGCCCACGATGCCGTTCAGGGGCGTGCGGATGTCGTGGCTCATGCGGCGCAGAAAGTTGGTTTTGGAAACGTTGGCCTTTTCGGCCTCGGTGGCCGCTTCGCGCAGCTGGTTCTGGTAGCTGATCTCGCGCTCCCTCTCGTCGGTGGCGTCGCGCGCCACGTAGAGGGCGTAGGTGGCGCGCCCCTCGGCATCGCGTTCGTGCGCGATGAAGCGGGCCTCGAACCACCTCCCCACGGGATTCTTGTAGAAGGTGAGCAGGGTGTCGGTTCCGTCGAGGCGCTCCGACAAGGTGCCCAGGTTCAGGAACTCGCCCATCTCCTCGCGCGAATCCGGATGCATGAAGTGGTCGAGCACCGAGCCCATCACCTCGTCGAAGTTGCCGTCGGGCTGGCCACCCGTGGCGGTTTGCATGAGGTCCACGCTCTTCACGACCTTGTAGCCGTGCCTCTGGATGTCGGCCACCATGATGGTGGTGTAGATGGTCGAGAGCGAGTTGACGACCTTGGCATGCTGGGCCGCGTCGTAGACCGCCCTGTCGCGTTCGGCTTCGTCGTCGACGTTTCGGGAGATGCAGATTCCCTCGATCTGGGTGTCGGAGAACTCGGTGCACACCACCCTGTTCTCCATGTAGTGCATGTTGCCTTGGGAGTCTAGCTGCGGGTGGCGCAGCAAAATATCGCGCTTGCCCGCCTTGAAGGCGTCGATCACGGCCTGGCGGTTGAACCTGTTGCGAAACTCCCGCGACAGCTCGGGGTCGGGTATGGAGTCGGCGCCGGCGTTCACGAAGTAGTCGATGCTGTTGCCCAATCCGGCTAGGTGGCTCACGTAGTCGGCGCCGTCGAGCACGTCGAACGTGTCGTTGGTATAGTCGAACGCCACCACGAATGGGTACGCCACGCCCATGGCGCGCGCGTACTTGCGCACCTGCTCGTTGCGGGCCTTCTCTTCCTTGAGTTCGTCGATGAGGGCCACGAAGTCTTTATGAAGGGGGCAGTTGTGGCGCGCCTCGTGCTCGATCCCAGCGCTCGTGACATCGCTATGCAAGCACTGCGTCTCGCTGGCGGCCAGCTGGGTGATGCGCTCGGCAACGTCGGCGCCGGACATGGAGCATCCGCCTTGGTCGAGCATGTTTTGGTCTGCCATCTTGGAGCTCCTCGTTTCCAGGCACCATCGCGTCTAGCGCGCGGTCGGGGTGTAGTAGAGGATGTTTCGGCAATTGCAAAAAAATCCAAGAAGCGCTGCGCCCCACCAAGCTTCCACGCATATTTATATACGTCGTACATTATCGCCCTACTTCGCACCCAAAATCAACGCCGAATCTTGAATGCAACGGGCATTTCTTCGAAGAGTGCGGGCCGTGGGCGCGAGCTGCGGTGGGGGCAATGATGAGCTGTGACAGTGCCGCGGGCTGCGGGGGGGGCGAGCTGCGGCAGGTGAGGCGGGCGGGGGGCGCAGGCCGTGACGGGATGCTGAGCGGTGGGGCGGGCTGCAGGCCGCGGCGTGGCGGAGGGGCGAGGCGAGGGTGGTGGCGGGGGCGGCTCGCGGCCGCAAACGCGAGAAGGCCCGCCTCCCCTCGGGGGAAGCGGGCCTTCCGCTTGCTGTCGCTGCCGGACGGGTGCCCCCGTTAGCCGGCTGCTGCGACGTTCATGCTACATGTACTGGTTGATCCAGTCCTCGACGGTCGAGGACACGGAGGAGGTGCCTCCGAGGATCCAGCACCTGTTCATGCCGCCTGCGATTGCCTCGATGGCGTTCTTGGAGGCATCGTCGTCGCTCACGAGCATGATCGGAGCGTTGTAGTTGTAGGCCAGGTTGATGCCGGCCAGAGCGTCGGCGTAGTTCCAAGCGGTGGAGAAGCACACGCTGGAGGCGTCGAGCTTGTTGGCAGCCTCGAACGGAGCGCCCACGGTCTTGCCGCATGCCCAGTCGACGATGGCGGCAGAGGTCTCGACCCTGCTGTCGCCTGCAAGCACCAGGTACTCGAACGCAGCGTCATCGCCGGCGATGTCGTCCTCGGTCACCACGACCTCGTCGTCGGAAGCCTCGAGCGCAGCCTTCACGGCGTCGGCATCCACGGCGCTAGAGCCGCCCACGATCACGATCTTGGTAAAGCCGCCGGCCTTGATGGCCGCGACCTGGTCCTCGTTGATCGTGCCGCCGGTAGCACCGAAGATCGGTGCGTTGTTGGCGGCGCAGTAGGCGCCGATCGAGAGGGCGTCGGCATAGTTCCAAGCGTTGGCGATCACGCAGGTGTCGCCCCAGCTGCCCATGCCGGCCTTGTAGATCTCCATGCCGGTCTCCACGCGTCCGTCGCCGGAGATGCGCTCGACCTTGCCCACGCAAGCCATGCCCTTAAGCTCGGCCACCACGTCGTCGGACACCGCACCGGTGCCGCCCAGCACGTGGATGGTTGCAGAGCCGTCGGAGATGCGCTGGATCTCCTGCTTGGCAGCGTAGCTCAGGCTATCGCCGTCGGTGGTCACCAGAGCCGAGCCATACACGCCCACCAGGCCGGAGGCCGAAAGCGCGTCGGCGTAGTTCCAGGCGGTGGTGAGGATGATGTCGCTCTGCGAGCCATCGGCCACCGACTTGTCCAGGATCTGCGCCATGGTGTCCACGCGGCCCTGTCCGGCCACGCGCACCTCGCTCTTGTTGTACACGGTCATCGCGAAGGTGCAGCTCACGGAGTCAACGCCATTGGCAGCCACGGCCTCAACCTCGTAGGTGCCCACCTTGGTCGGGGTGCCCGAGATGGTGCCGGTCTCGGCATCGAACGTAAGGCCCGCAGGCAGGCCGGTCACGGTGATGGTCGGAGCCGGAGTGCCCTGTGCCTCCACGGTGGCGGAGTAAGCCTCGCCGATGTAGCCGTTGGACAGCTCGGTGGTCGTGAACACGGGCACCGTGAGGTCGTAGAGCTGGTCCTCTGCGCTAGTGAGCACGGAGTAGTTGGACACCTGTTCCTTCTGGGCATCGGTGAGCGCGTCGTACGCGGCGCGTGCAGCCTCGATGGCATCCTTGGAGTCGGCGGTCACGTCGCCGATGGCGTCGATCTTGTCGTAGACCTGCTTGGCGTACGCGGCGTCGAGAGCAGCCTCGGCATCGGTAAGCACGGAGTAGTTGCCCACCAGGGTCTTCTGGTAGTCGGTGAGGCCGTCGTAGGCCTTGCGTGCGTTGGCGATGGCCTCATCGGACACGCCAGCGCGCACCTTGCCGATCGAGTAGATCTGCTTGGCCACGTTGTCGGCTGCATTCTGGTTGAGCGATGCAATCTCGGCCTCTGCCTCGACCAGCGTCTGGTAGTTGGTCACCGAAGTCTTCTGTGCGTCGGTGAGAGCGTTGTAGGCAGCGCGTGCAGACTCGACCTTGGAAGCCTTGTCGAGCGTTACGGGCGTTCCGATCGCGTTGATTGCCGAAACAACGTTGGCGATAGCGGTCTTGTCGGCCTCGGGGGCCTTCAGCTCGGCCAGAGCGGCCTCGGCCTTCAGCAGCGTATCGTAGTTGTCGACCTTGGCCTGAGCCGATGCGGGCAGTCCGTCGTAGGCGGCCCTGGCGGCCACGATGCCAGCCTCGGACTCGAGGGTCACGGTAGCATCGATCTTGTTGATCGTGTCCTGCACGGCGGCAATGCCCTCGGCCTCGGTCTTGCCGGTAGCCTTGAAGTTCTCGATCCAGCCCTTGTCGGAGCCGGTGTTGCCGCTGGAATCCTTCACGTAGTACAGCCTGAGCTTGTAGCTGCCTGCAGCCAGGTCGTCGATGCTGTAGGAGCCGGTGGTGCTGCCCGAGATGCCATCGCACGCGTAGGCGCTGGTGCCGTCGGGCTTGTAGAGAATGATGTAGAGCTTGTCGTACCTGCTCTCCGACGACACGCCGTAGTCGAACGAAATCGATCCGCCGAAGTCGAGCGTGAACTTGAGGTAGGTGTTGGACTCGCCGGAGTTAACGCCCTGGCAGGTGCTCTCCATGCCGGTGCTGGTGCCAGTCCACGGGTAATTGCCAACGGTCTCGGTGGAGATGTTGGAAACTCCCGAATCCGAGAACGTGAGTCCTGCGAGCGTGGAGTCGCCGTACTCGGTGACCTTCGTGCCGCACACCGTGCAGGTGTACTCGCAGTGGGTGGGATAGACCTTCATGTCCTCGCCGGCGGTGTGGCCGGTGGCCTCGGTGTAGTCGGTCTTGAAGATGCCGTAGCAGTGCTTGCAGGCATACGAGGTGTAGCCCTTGTTGAGGCAGTTGGCGGCCACGGTGATGCCGTCGCCTCCGGCCTCATGGAAGGTCACGTTGGTCTGCCAGAGCAGTGCCGGATAGCCTCCGCAGGTGGGAGCGAAGTACCAGTTGGCCAGGTCGGCGTTCTTGAGGTCGTAGGTAGAGAGCAGCTCCGCGTAGCTGTCGCTCAGGCCGTCGCCTGCGGGAGCATAGCAGTTCTCGAAGGTGCTGGAGGTTGCGGTGCCAGCAAACTGGCTGCCGCCGGTCACCGTGCCCATGCTGTAGCAGTTGGACAGCGTGGTGGTCTGGGCTGCGCCCACGAAGCCGCCGACGTTGTGGGTGCCCGCGACGTCGCCGGTGCAGTAGCACGCGGTGATGGAGGATCCTGCATACGTCTGGCCAGCGAGGCCGCCAACGTAGGAGTTGCCGGTAACGTCGCCAGTGCTGTAGCAGTTGACGATCTTGCAAGCAGCGTTCATCCTGCCCACGATGCCGCCCACATAGCCGGCGCTAGCAGCATCGACACTGCCGTCGAAGACGCACTTGGTCACGGTGGCGCCGCTGTTGATCTGGGCTACGATTCCGCCATAGGTGCTGTTGCCCGTGCCAGTGACGGCCACGCCGCTGGTGCAGTTGGAGATCTGCGCTCCATTGAAGGAGTTCACGATGCCGCCGATAAGGATGCTCGAGGAGTTGATCGTACCCTCGGTGCGCAGGTTGGCGATGTTGCTGCCGCTGCCTGCGACGTCGATGAAGCCCTTAGCGGCGTTGAGGCCCAGCACGGTGTGGCCGTTGCCCTCGACCTGGATTCCATTGCTACCGTTGATGGCGGTAGCCATCGGGTAGTCGGCCATATCGATGTCGTTGACCAGCTCCATCGCGAAGTTGCTGATGGCGCCCTTGCTGAGGTTGCTCTGCTCGTTGATCCAGGCCAGCTCGGCGCCGGTCGAGATCTGGTACACGCCGTCTGCATCCTGAGCGGGCTGCGAGGTGGACTGGCCGTCCCAAGCATCATCCGAGGTCTTGACCAGCTTCACGTCGAACACGTTGGCCGCATCTTCGGCAAGCTCAAGCTCGCCGGTGGTGTAGCGGTAGCCGTTGGCATAGACCGTGTAGCTGAGCTTCTCCGCGAATGCGTTGAAGGTGCCGTCGGCGTTGACGTTCACGACGTTGCCATCGGAGTCGGTCATCTCGACCTTATCGATAGCCGATGGGTCAATCTTGTTGCCAGCTTCGTCCACGAAGTTGAACGTGCCAGTGATGAAGTCGGTCTTCGCCAGCGAGATCGACACGTCGGGCAGGCTGGCCAGCACGCTGTTGGCCTCGGGAGCGTTGTAGTTGGCTCCGGTGCCGTCGGCGTAGGTCACTCCACGGTGTCCACCGGGGTTCTTGGTAATGAAGCCGCCCATCTTGATGGCTCCGCTGAGCGTGTAGCTATCGCCGTCCCAGTACTTGGGAATCGTGATGGAGATGAGCTGCCTCACCGGGTTGCCGCTGAAGTCGTACACGCCGAAGGACGAACCGGGGTTGGAGCGGAACGTGGTGCCGTCCGCGCCCTTGTAGTACAGCGATGCGTTCATGTTGTAGATGCCCGACATCTTCTCGCAAGGCATCACGAGGTTGCTGAACTGCAGCTTCACGGTATCGCCGGCCTTGACCTGGGTGGCGGGGTCGGAAATCTCGTTGCCCTCGGAGTCGAGAAGCTCGTAGCTGGTCTGACGTGCGGTGACCACCTGGTAGTTGGCCACGCCGTTCTTCTCCACCTTGATGATGTGGCGTCCGGTGGTCAGTCCGGATACCGTGACCTCTCCGGTCTCGGCGTTGGTGGTAACGCCCTCGGAGGTAAAGCCCTTGAAGGTCATCTCGTCGGTCACGACCGAGCGGTCCACGGTAACCGTGGTGCCCTTCTCGGGGGTGAAGCTGTAGCTAGCTCCCTCGTCGCCCAGGTAGAACAGGATGTCGTGCTCGGCATCAATCGAGGTGGCAGCGGAGTCCACGCGGTCGATCTGCATGTTGGTCTGGATGCTGGAGCCATCGGCGCCAACGTTGACGATGAACATGCCGGTGCACTCGGGCCAGATGGCCGAGAATCCGGTGTTGCCCTTAGTCGACGTCTGGCCTTGTACATGGGTCATGGCATCGTAGGTCACCATCACGATGGCGGTACCCTGCTTGTTGGCGGTCATCTTGGCCACCGAGCTGTTGTTGGCATCGGGGACGATGGACACCACGTCGCTGGGGTTGCCCTCCGTGTCGACCACGGTGTAGTGCATGTCGGGCAGGGCGACCTTGGAGTTAAAGAAGCTCTCGATGGCCATCCAGTTGCGGAACACGTTGAGCTCGAACGTCTCGCCCACCTGCATGTTCTTGTAGCCCTGGGCGTTGATGTTGAGGTAGATGTCGGCCCTGTCGTAGATGTTCTTCTCGAAGCGGTAGACCGTGTCCTTCGTGAAGTCGGCGCTGCCGATTTTCAGATCGTCGGCAGTCACGTCGATGGTGGTGTCGGAACTCCAGTTGCTGGCGTAGTTCCAATAGGTCACGCCGTTGGGGTTCTGCACCCTGTAGAAGCGGTAGCCGCTGCTCATAGAGGCAGGAATCCTGAACGTCTCGGTCACGCCGGTCTCGTCGTCCTTGGTCACGGTGCCGTCGAACCACGTGTACACATAGTAGCTGGCCATGTTGCCCACGCTGATGGTGGAGCCGGCCGGAGCGTTCACGGTGATGGTGATGGCCTTAGGAATCGACGCGGAGGCCTGGAAGTTGCTCGCGGTGTTGTTGAGCGACTTGCGCACGGTGGTAGCCACGTAGTCGGCGGCCTTGTCTCCAATCGGGGTGAAGGTGACCTCGACGGTGTCGCCGCCCTTGCCGCCCGAGTAGGTGGACTCTCCGCCAAGGAACAGCGAGCTGGCGCGCACCGTGCCGCAGTTGTCGGCCTGTCCGAGCGTGGAGTGGCGGTCGGTGCCGTCCTGGCCGGTCACCTTGATGGAGAGCGAGTAGTCAACGCTCTCGACCCATCCAGAGTTGGAAGCATAGATGCCGTAGACGCGCTGCACCTTGAACTTCTGGGCTTGCGCGTCGGTGACCACGATCTCGAGTCCTCCGTTGAGAAGCTCCGTCGTCACTTCGTCGCTAGTGGTGGTGCTATAGCCCTCGACCCAGTAGTTTCCGGGCTCGAGCGCCACCACGTACTCCTTGGTGTTGCCGCCGACAACGGTGTCGTCGACGGGGTCGATGCCGTCGAGCAGGTTGGTCTCGCCCTTCACGCCGTCGGTGTAGGTGTAGAGCTTGAAGTACTTGATTTGAGCGCTGTGCACGCCGGTAAGCTCGACTTTGACCTTGCCTTCCGGCACGACGATGTCGTCGGCCGCCTCGGCCTCGTCTTCTGCCACGACAGCCTCTGCCACTGCCGTTGCGTCCGCCTTGAGCACAGTCTCGATGGCGGCGTCGACGCCCTCTGCCGAGGCATCGGTTCCAGCCTCGTCGCTGGATGCTTGTATGTCTTCCCCTTGCGCCTGCTCTGTCTGCGTGGCCTGCTGTGCCTCGTCCTGGCTCGCGGAACTGGCCGCGAAAGCCTGGGTAGGCGCAAGCCCGACGACCATCACCACGGCCAGGGCCGCAATGACGATGCGCTGGGGGATGGACGGAAGTCTAGTTTCCATACGTATCCCTTCTGCTGTAGAAGTATTTAACCAACGAAGCGACGTACGGAAGGTCTTCTGGCTTCGCGCTTGACCACGTATGCGACCAACATCCGTGGCTTTCCAACCCTTCCCGCAAAGCCCCTTAGCAGAAGTATCGGGGCTTTCCAGTGGTGAACCGGAAATCTATGCGCGCTTACAGCGGGGTTTCCGCTCGGGATTTTCACCCGATTCCCTGGACATGCGCTCTCGCCTCGCCCGGACCCACACCACCGGCGCACCAGCTAGGCGCCTTGGAGCTTCGCAACCCGGGAGAACACGAGAGGCGGATGCCTCCATGTCGATGAGCATGGACTCCGTCCGTCTGTATTCGTCGTTGGGCATTCTAGCACCATGTGCGGAGTTGGGAGGCGACATATTGGGTTTCGTTCAACTAAATATTCGGAGCGTTGGGCTTTTTGAACAAATAGGGTCGGCTCCGTTTGGCCCGTTTCTACAGAGCAGCGGATGCGGTGCAGCGGGCGTACGGGACGCGGCGGGCGCCAGCGGGGCGCGACGACGGCGCAATTTGCGGGCTTGTGCGCGGTGGGCGGACGCAACGCGCGAGCGGGCGTTTGGCCACATTATCATCTACGTTAGGAAAGCGGCGACCCGACACGCATGGAAACTGGCGACCGAGCACGCATGGAAAGACGGCGACCGATCGAAGGGCCTTGCGCAAAAGGCGAGGATTGTCGGCTGCAACAAGAGGAGTTTGCAAGATGTACAAGATTTTGGAGAAAACCCGGTTCTCCGAGAAGGTGTTCGGATTCCGGATAGAGGCGCCGCGCATCGCCGCCCACGCGCATGCGGGGCAGTTCCTGATGGTGCGCGCCAACGAGACCGGCGAGCGCGTGCCGTTCACGATTGCCGGATGGAACCCCGAAGAGGGCTGGATCGAGTTCATTTTCATGACCATCGGCAAGACCACGCAGATGCTTGCGACCTACGAGGTGGGCGACAGCATCCAGGACGTGACCGGACCGCTGGGCAACCCCACCGAGATGGGCGAGGGCCCGTGCGCGGTGATCGGCGGCGGCGTGGGACTGGCCATCGCGTACCCGGTGGCCAAGCACCTCAAAGAGACCGGTCTCGAGATCCACGCCATCATGGGCGCGCGCACCAAGGAGCTGCTGCTCTTGGAAGACCAGTTCCGCGAGCTTCTGGACGAAGACCACATCCACATCACCACCGACGACGGCTCGTATGGCGAGAAGGGCGTGGTTACCGCGCCGCTCGAGCGCCTGCTGCAGGCCGGCGCGGTCACGCAGGCGTTCTGCGTGGGGCCGGTGCCCATGATGAAGTTCTCGGCGCTCACCGCCGCGAAGTACGACACTCCGATCGTGGCTTCACTCAATCCCATCATGGTGGACGGCACCGGAATGTGCGGCTGCTGCCGCGTGGAGGTGGACGGCCAGACCAGGTTCGCCTGCGTGGACGGCCCCGACTTCGACGCCACCAAGGTTGACTGGAACGATCTGAGCCTGCGCCAGGCGGCGTACCGCACCGAAGAGGGCCAGGCTCTCAAGGCCTACGAGGAGGCGAACTGCCCATGCCACAAGTAGATGGAAAGTGGAAGCCCGACATGAAGTCGCCGCGCACCCCCGACAACGAGGAGCCGGCGGCCGAGCGAGTGTGCGACTTCCGCCCGGTAGACAAGGGCTTTACCGAAGAGATGGCGCTGGCCGAGGCCGAGCGCTGCATGAACTGCAAGAAACCCGAGTGCGTGGAGGGGTGCCCTGTGGGCATCGACATTCCGCGCTTCATCGAGCAGATCCGCGAGCGCAATTTCGGCGCGGCGCTCGACGTGATCCGCGAAGACTCGATGCTGCCCGCGATCTGCGGCCGCGTGTGCCCGCAGGAGAGCCAGTGCGAGAGCAAGTGCGTGCGCGGCAAGAAGAGCGAGCCGGTGGCCATCGGCCAGCTCGAGCGCTTCCTGGGCGACCGCCCCGAGCTGGGGTCGGCTCCCGAGGTCAAGCCCGCCAACGGCAAGAAGGTCGCCATCGTGGGCTCGGGCCCGTCGGGCATCACCTGCGCCGGCGAGCTT
>CAVFRF010000012.1:0-10262 GCA_963624975.1 Bacteroidaceae bacterium | reverse complement strand
CACAAATCGCCACCTGCATCGGTGCCGTGGGTTACCTCGTAGCCTTCCAAGTCGACGAAGTAGGTGTTGTCGCTGTACGTGGTGACGTTCTTGCCGAAACGGCGTTCGCCAGACTCGTCCAAGCGCACGCCGATCTTCGAGCCAGCGTCCACACCGCCCGTGATGTATGCGCTGCTGAAAGGCGTGTCTTGCAGGAAAAGGTCGTCTTTGCTGCCGTCTTTGCCGCGCGTGTTGTTTTCGATGATCGTCTTGCCTATGATCTTCACGTCGTACATGCTGTTCACGAAGACGCCGCCGCCCTCTTTGCTGCCATCGCAAACGTTATCGGTGATGGTGCAGCTTTCAAGGCTGACGTTGTTGGCAGACGAGTAAACGCCGCCGCCGGCGCCATAGCTCTGGTTTCCCCTGACGGTGCAGTCGGTTACGCGCGTCCAATTCTGGTTCAGGTAAATGCCGCCGCCGCCATATCGGGAGTAGTTGTTTATGACGTTGATGCCCTGCAGCGTGCCTTCGCACGTGTGCCACCTGCAGTGCGCGACGTAGATGCCGCCGCCGAGGCCGTAATCGCCATAGTCCGTGGCGTGGTTGTCCGCGATCATGCCGGTTTTATCCGAGGAGTAAATGCCGAAGTAGGAATAGTCGAAATAGACGCCGCCGCCGCTTTTACCAGCATAGTTTCCCGAGATGGCAGCGTTGTTCGTCATGTGGATACGCGTGGCGCTTGCCGCAGAATAGACGCCGCCGCCCTTTCCCACGGCGTAGTTGTTGGCGATCTTGCTGTTGTCCATGTTGATGGTTGCGTCGTCGCCGTTGGCGTAGACGCCGCCGTACTCTCCGCTGCAGGCTTCGATGCTGGCGCCGTTTTTCATGTTGAGGGTGCAGTTTTTCTTGATTTCAAGACCGCCTACGATTCTGCCTTGGTTGCCCGCAATCGCCACGTTGTCGAGCGTGAGTGTAGAGGACCCGAGCATGCGCACGCCGCCTGCGTAGTTGGTGTCTCCGCCAGTGACCAGGCCGCCGGTTTGAATAGTGCAGGTTTGCTTTTTGCCGCTTTCAGCGTTGTAACCCTCGTAGGTGAACGTGCTGTTCGTGGTGGATTGCAGCGTTAGGTTCGAGCCCTCTTCCATGGTGATTATCGCTTCGTCGGTGTTGGACTTGGTCATGCGAATGGCATGGCCGCTCATATCTATGGTGAGGGTTTTGCCGCTGGGGATTTTGATTTTGGAGGTCACTCCCCAGTCGCGCGCCATATAGACGGTCTTGCCCGTGTATCCCGCCTCTATTGCCTCTTGGACGGAGGCGTAGTAGGTGCGCACGCCTCCCGATTCAGTGTAGGCAACGTTGTTGTTGTCCTCGGAGAACGCGCGCATCGGGAAAAGAACGCACACGGTTGCCACCAGGGCAAGAAGGCAAAGCGCCTTGAGCAGTGTCGCGATTTTGCCATGTTGCAAGCTCGTCTTATTCATGGGGGTCTCTTTCGCAGATCCGAGTATTTGCTTTAACCGTGTGATTATATTACTGGCAACAGGTTTCATGCTTGTAACAAGCCACCGATTGCTTTCGTTGCGCTAATTATATCGAACATATGTTCGATATATCAACCCCAAACCTTTCTTCCGTCAATTCGAGATTTACCAAATGAGAGCGCTGCTTGCCGGCCAGCCTTGTCTCGGCAGATGACAGTCGGCCATGGTTCATGGCATGCTGGCATGCGAAATAAGACTCACGTGAACCGCCGCCCTTGTGGTGTGGGCAAAGCTCAGACAGCGCTCGCGTCTTCCGAGTTCGCAGATGCATCATGCGCGGCGGCAGCGAAGACTTCGCCCAGGCTCTCGTATATCTCGTACGACAACGCCAGGTACATCCTCTCCTCGTAGTTCTCCAAATCGATGCCCGTAAGCTCCTCGATGCGCGCCATCCTCTTCAAGAAAGAACTTCTGGCCACAAAAAGCGCCTTGGCGGTCGCGGCGGCGTTGTACTGCATCCGCATGAAGGTTCGAAGCGTGTGGTTAAGCTCGGTGCCGTTGGCCTCGTCGTATTCGGCCAGCTGCATTATCGCAACATGGCATACCTGACTTGGCGAGAAACCATCGCGCCCATGTTCCAGCAAGTACCTGTACGCATAGTTGTCGAACGAGTAATACCAGTACATTGAGTCGACGGAAGGCCCGATTCTAAGTGCGATCTCGGTTTGACGGAAAGCGCTCTTGAGCGTGAGCAGATCTTCGAATTCGCGGCTTATGCCGGCGCGCAGCAAACCATCACGGATGAAATACGCAAACCTGTAGCGCAGCTTGCCGCGCGTTGCCTTCTCGAACATGGTGAGGTTCACCAGGCATAGAAAGCTGTTGCCATATCGGATACAGCACGATCCGGGCCACAGCTCCTCGATGCGAGCAGCCAGAGCCTCCGACGCGTCGTGGCCCATATCGGCGTATGCCGAGACGAACTGGATGAGGCAGTACCTGTCGTCCGGCCCGAACTGGTTGCCTTCGAGCAGATGGTCTAGCATCTCGCGATCCACATTGTGGCCTTCCAGCAACATGGAGATGGCGGCTTTGAAGCTCGTGCGCGAATTCTCGGAGCGCCAGAACGTGCCGAACCTCTCGTAGAGCTTCTCCACATATACAGATAGCAGGCCCAGCAGCTGAGTCCTGTACCTGTTGGTGGCTTCGTCGCGCGACCACGGCAGGCCCATGGTGCCCACCAGCTCGCCATCGTTGTCGTAGATATTCTTGTACATCATGTTTTCGATGCACACGTAGTGGTACGCGTCTCGGATACCGTGCAGGGTGTCGTCTTCGGTCATGGTGGTGAGCTGCCCGATGGCCTCCAGCGACATGAAGTTGTCGTCGCGCACGTACTTGTCCTCAAAGCCGTTCTCGTAGGCCAGCCGCCGCGAGTAGCTCACGTAGCGGAACTTGGTGTCGCGAATCATGAAGGGCACGTCCACCAGATTATCGCAGCTATGCAGGATGGCCTCGTAGCTGAAGAACCTGTTCACGGCATCGTCGAGGTCGTCGTAGAGCTTCTGGAACATCTCGAATATGTCGAACACCGTGTTGAAAACTTCGCCTATGGCAACGCTCTCCGGTATCGCTATGTAGTCGAACGCAACGTCCTCCAGCTCCTCGCGCTGGTACCCAACCATCATCGCGATTACATTGAGGGGCAGGGCTACATTGCGTAGCCCTTGAGCGGACTCCACTAGTACAAGATGTTTTTCCATCTTGTTCTGCTTGTCCGGAAAGATGGGACGATCCACCTTCAAATCCTTGGTTAAGCTGCAAAACGCCGTGGGAAAGCTCTTCCGAACCCAGTAAAAGAGCAAATCTCCGTGTACTTCCATGGTTCTCCCCCTCAATATGCGATGGGCTACACACTAGTTACCTTCAATATTGCAAGTCTACAACATTCGTAGCATTTACGGGCAAAAACTGTACGAACTATAAATTTTATGTCTTCAAGATTAGCGCATCGAAACCGCATCCCGGGAGGTTACGAGGCGCAGGGTCGAACAATCGAAGGAGGGTTTTGCAAAATGGAAAGCAAGTCTAGCGCGAAGCGCGGCATCATGATGGTGTGCATATGCTTCGCGGTAATGTTCGTAGGCGGGTACTCGCAGTTCCAGATCTCGCCGTTGGGTACGCAGATCATGGAATGGCTGCAAATCGACAAGGGGCAGTACTCGCTGCTGTTCACGTTCTGCATGTTCCCCGCACTGGTGCTCAGCATCATCTGCGGCATGCTGATCGACAAGTTCGGCGCCAAGAAGCTCATCTCCATCGCGCTGGTGATTTCGACGATAGGCATCGTGGGGCGCGTCTTCGCCTCCACCTACGAGGTGATGCTGGCATGCATGCTGGTGCTGGGACTGCCGTGCGTGATGCTCACGGCCACATGCGCCAAGATCATGTCGAGCTACTTCAGCGGAGCCAAGCTCGGGTCGATGGTGGGCATCACCTCGTCTGGCCTCGTGCTTGGCAACTTCCTCGCAATGTCCACCACGGCGTGGTTCCCCAGCATGCAGAGCGCGTTCATCTTCTCGGCCGCGGTGTCGATCGTGGTCACGCTTTGCTGGATCTTCATGGTCAAGCCGGACGACAAGAAGCCTGCCGGCGATAGCGCCGAGGCACCTGCGCAGCAGAAGATCTCGATGGCGACGAGCCTCGCGGTCTGCCTCAAGAACCCCTACATCTGGATCGGAGGCCTCACGCTCATGGTGCTCATGGCCGGCCAGGTCATGATCACGTCGTTCATGCCCCAGGCGCTGGCCGCCGAGAAGGGCATGTCCACGCAGATGTCGGGCATCATCACATCCACCTACATCCTTGGCTCGTTCGCAGGCTATGCCGTGGGCCCCATGATCTTCGGCAAGTTCAAGTCCAAGCGCGTGTTCCTCACCTGCTGCGCCATCATCGTGTCCCTTGGAATCGCCTTTGCCTGGAAGCTCGAGATGGTCGGACTGATCGCCGCCGTGCTGTTCGTTACCGGCGCATGCCTCAGGCTCATCATGCCGCTCATCTTCGCCATGCCGGTGAGCCTCAAGGGCATCGGCGCCGAGTACGCTGGCACCGCGGGCGGACTGCAGGCCACCATCCAGACGGTGGGCGCCACCGTGGTGCCGAGCTTCGTGCTCACCCCGCTGTTCGGCAGCAACTTCACCGTGCTGTTCATCGCAGCCGGCGTGCTGTGCGCCGTTACCATCGTCACCCTCAACATCTTGCCCATCACCAAGAAGGATAAGGAGAACTAGCAATGCGAGAGCAGTACAACCGCGAGAAGGAACACGAGGTTATCGGCACCTATCCGCCGATCCGCGGCCTCGAGATCAAGTTCGCCAAAGGCGGCGGAATGCCCGAGACCCCCAAGGTGTACAGGCCGATCCCCAGGTACGAGAACTTCCACATGCTCTACGAGGGCAAGACGCCCTACTGGATGGTTAACACGGGCTGGCTGTTCTGCGATATGAACAACTTCCGCCCGCGCCAGCACCCCGACAACAGGGCCAACCATCAGTGCATCGACGGCGGCGACTTCGTGGACTACGAAGCGCAGGGCAAGGTGTACAGGGGATGGTTCGACCTGCCGCTCGAGTGGGAACCCGATTCGATGGGCGCGACGGTGCGTCCGGGTTCGCCCACGATCGAGGACATGAACGACTGGCACGACCTCAAGATGCCCAACCTCGACGACATCGACTTCGGCGAGATGGCCGAGATGAACAAGGAGTACCTGGCCACCGACAAGGCCAACCAGCTGGGCATCCAGTTCGGGCTGTGGGAGCGCATGATGAACCTCATGGGAGTCGAGAACGCCGCGGTGGCGCTGCTCGACGAAGACCAGGAGGACGCGATCCACGAGTTTTTGGATGTGCTGTCCGACATCTACGTGGAATACATCGACAGGATTTCGAAGATCGGCCGCATAGACGCGGTGTTCTTCCACGACGACTGGGGCACGCAGAACAACCCGTTCTTCTCGCTCGACGTGTGCAAGCAGTTCTTCGTGCCGCCCATGAAGAAGATCGTGACCTGCTGCCACGAGCGCGGCATCGTGTTCGAGCATCACTGCTGCGGCAACGCCGAGCCGCTCATCCCCGCGATGATCGAGTGCGGCACCGACTTCTGGTACCCGCAGCCCGCGATCAACGACCTCGACAGGATGATCGAGACCTATTGGGACGAGCACATCACCTTCGCGGTGACCATCCCGGTGATCCCCAAGGGCTCGACCGAGGAGCAGGTGCGCGAGCAGGCTCGCCAGTTCGTGGAGAAGTACAAGGACAAGCGGGTGTCGTTCTGCCGCAACAACTCGCTGCTCAACAACCCCGACCACGACCCCTCGATGTACCCGGTGTTCGAGGATGCGGTGTACGAGTTCAGCCGCATAGCGTACCAGGACGTGGAGGATTAGCGGGCATCGGCGAAAAAGCTCGAAAATAAAACTCACATGAACCGCCGCCCTTGTGGTATGGTCGAAGCAAGGGCGGCGGTCTAGTCGCCTGAAGCGCCAGGTGGCAGCCGTTGCCGCGGCCGGCCACCCCTGTTTCTTTTACAGAGTGTGAGGTGGCCGCTTCCGCTACATGCGGAGGTGGCTATCTTGCGTTTGCCAAAATCTAAACAGATCCTTAACGAGTCCTTACCCCCGCGATAGTTGCCGGGCGGGCTTTCAGGTTCGAGGACGCTAGCGCGTGCAGCGGAAGCGAAACGCTTTGCCGGACGTGCTTCTGGCACGAAATTACGATTGGTCGACCAAGAAACCCCACCTCCGCGCCACTCGTTTCAAGCGAAATCTTGCGCATACGGTCAGTTTAAATAAGCGTGCACGATTCTCGATACGGACTTTGAGTATATTAATGTACTTGCAGGACAAATCGCACGTGCATGGAAAGACCGGAGGTTGGCAACGTGACGGAGCCGGAAAATCAACAGGCGCAGCGGCGGGCATACCTCATCCGCGCGCTGCTGAGCGAGCACGGAGATTGCGCCGGCGTGGAAGTACCCGCCAGCGAAGCGCAGCAACGCAGTCTGCTGCGCGCTTTGATGAACGTGCGTCCCGCGATGCCGGCTAGCACGGAGTTCCTGCAGGTGCAAGATGCATACTTGCAAGCCGAGACCACCGCAAGGGGCCTCGTAGACATCGCGGACCTTCAACCGGTGGAGCAAGTCGGCAATCCCAGCGGCGGCGATTGCGCCAGCGAAGGCGGCATCTATCTGTGGCAGGGCGACATCTGCACGCTGCGGTGCGGTGCCATCGTCAACGCGGCCAACAGCGCGATGACGGGCTGCTGGCATCCCAATCACACGTGCATCGACAACTGCATCCACACGTATGCGGGCATCCAGCTGAGGCTAGAATGCGACCGCATCATACGTGACCAGGGCCACCCCGAGCCTACGGGGCGAGCCAAGATCACACCCGCCTACAACCTGCCGTGCCACTACGTGCTGCACACAGTGGGGCCCATCGTGGACGGCCGCCCCTCCCCCGACGACGAGCGGCTTCTGGCATCGTGCTATCGCAGCTGCCTCGAGCTTGCGCGGGCAAACGATGTGGAGTCGGTGGCGTTCTGCTGCATCTCGACGGGCGTGTTCGGCTACCCCAACGACGCGGCGGCTCAAGTTGCCGTGAGCACGGTGCGCAACTTCCTGCGCGAGGCAGCGGGCGACGACGACAGCGACGCCGGCAACGGCAGCGGCGGCGACCGCAACGGCATGAAGGTGGTGTTCAATGTTTTCAAAGATGTCGACCTGCACATCTACCAGCAGCTTCTCGGATAAGGTCGCAGCTCTCGCAAGCGCGATCGACGAGGCCGACGTCGTGGTGGTGGGAGCCGGAGCAGGGCTTTCCGCAGCTGCGGGGTTCTCCTACACCGGAGAGCGCTTCAAGCACTACTTTTCCGACTTTGCAGCCAAATACGGATTTCGCGACATGTACTCCGGCGGCTTCTACCCCTTCGATTCGCCGGAAGAAACCTGGGCCTACTGGTCGCGCTACATCTTCATCAACCGCTACATGGATGCGCCGAAGCCCGTGTACGAGCATCTGCTGAGGCTGCTCGACGACAAAGACTACTTCGTGATCACCACCAACGTAGACCATTGCTTCCAAAAGTCGGGGTTCGACAAACTGCGGCTGTTCTACACGCAGGGCGACTACGGGCTGTTTCAGTGCAGCAAGCCATGCAGGCAAGAGACCTTCGACAACGAGCAGGTCGTGCGTCAGATGCTCGAGCAGCAGGTAGACATGCGAATCCCGAGCGAGCTGGTGCCCACATGCCCGCATTGCGGCGCCCCGATGGCGATGAATCTGCGAGCCGACGACACTTTCGTGGAAGACGAAGGCTGGCATCAGGCCGCTAGGCGGTACCGCAGCTTCCTGAACGCTCGCGAGGGGCAGCGCATCGTGTTCCTGGAGCTGGGCGTGGGCTACAACACGCCGGTGATCGTAAAGTACCCCTTCTGGCGCATGACGCAGAGCAATCCCAACGCCATCTATGCCTGCGTGAATTTTGGAGAAGCATCGGCTCCGCGCGAGTTGGAGAGCCAGTCGATCTGCATCGATGCCGACATAGCCGAGGTGCTGCAGCTGCTGGGAGCGTAGGGCTGCGGGGTTTGCACACGGGCGAGGCTGCCTTGCATGCAGGCGTTTCGCTTCCGCAATCATGACGATAACGGAAGCGGAAGACACTCTGCCGGCTATCGCTGGCGCGAAATCGCGCTTGCGATGATTGATAGCGCATGGTCTGCCATATATAGCGGGATGTTGAGGGTGTCCCCGTCGAACGACAGATTTCTGAGCGACATTCTCACCTTGAGCGGAGTGCTCTCCTCGAACTTCCTGGCAAAATAGCGCAAGCTCGCCGACTTTACAGCTTCACCCGACTTGACCTCCACCGGCACCACGGTGTTGGAAACCTGGATGAGGAAGTCCACCTCGTGGGGAGGCTTGTCCCACGACCAATAGCGCGGAGACACGTCTGCTTGCGGCAACACGGACTGCAGCACGAAATTCTCTGCAAAGGCTCCCTTGAACTCCGAGAACAGCCTGCTCTCGTCGAAGAACGTCGACGCGTCCAAGCGTGATTGCCGACGCAGCAGGCCAACGTCCAGGCTGTAGACCTTGAACGCCGAAGCCGAATCGTATGCCGACATGGGAATCCCCTTCGCGCTGTTCTGCCGAACTCTATGCAAGAGGCCGGCGCTCACGAGCCACTCTACCGCGTCCTCGTATTCTCTGGCGCGTGCGCCCTGCCTCACCAGACCCCAGACGAACTTCTTGTTCTCGCGCGCCACCTGCGTGGGAATGGAGTTCCACACCATCGAGATCTTTGCGAACTGGCCGTTGCCGCCATGTTTGGCAAAGTCGCGCTCATAGGAATCCAGCAAGCCGGAGAGCACCTTGTCGACTTCGGAGATGTCGGAGGTCTGAGTCCAACGCAGAACCGCCTCGGGCATTCCCCCGATTGAGAAGTATCGTTTGAGATGGTCCTTGAGCTGATTGGCAAACAGATCCGGCACGGGCTCGACGGCGATACGCGTTGCTTCTGCATCGGCGACGGTCGAAGAGACAGAGGCCAGAGACTCTGCAGCTCTTGCGGCATGCTGAGAGACGAACTCGCACAGGCCCTGCTCGCCGCTAGCCCGAAGATACTCCGAAAACGTCATGGGATGCATTTCTAGAAACTCGACTTTGCCGACCGGAAACGCAGCGCTGTCGCGCGATAGCCTCACCTCCAGCAGCGAACCCGCGCATGCCACATGATACTCGGGAGCTTCGTCGCAGAAATACTTGAGTGCCCCTATTGCCGCTGGGCAATCCTGGATTTCGTCGAGAATCAGGAGCGTATCGCCTGGATCGATGGGCTGTCCGAACGCCAGCGAGAGGTTGGCAACTATCCTCTTCGGGTCGCGCGTGGTCTCGAACAGCTGCGCATATTCGCTGGGCACCCCGGGGGCTATCTCTTCCAATGTCACATAAACGCAGTTGCGGTACTCGGTCCGCCCAAGCTCCTTGAGCACCCATGTTTTTCCAACCTGGCGAGCACCCTTGAGAATGAGCGGCTTGCGATACGCGGAGTTCTTCCACTCCACGAGACTTCGCATGATATCCCTCTGCATATGCTGCGCTCCCCTCTGCCGCCAGGAGTCAAGTGGCTAAATGTCGAAAACTTCCGTTTATGTGTTGACCATCACATTTTACCCTAGGAATTATGTGATTGAATCCACATTTTGGTAAGTTTTACCTCTGCCACCGCAACGGTAGAATCGGCTCCACGCGAGCTGGAGAGCCAGTCAATCTGCATCGATGCCGACATGGCCGAGGTGCTGCAGCTGCTGGGGGCGCGAGGCTGCGGGATGCACGCGGACGGGGCTGCCTTGATTGCGATTTTGCACGGGTACTGGTTACCTCACTTCGCGCATCACGACACCCTCTGCTCCGAGTGCGGCGCATCGGAGACAGCCCTAGACACGCTGCGGCGGCGAAAAAACTCGAAAATAAAACTCACATGAACCGCCGCCCTTGTGGTATGGTCGAAGCAAGGGCGGCGGTCTAGTCGCCTGAAGCGCCAGGTGGCAGCCGTTGCCGCGGCCGGCCACCCCCTGTTTTTCAGACAGAGTGCGAGGTGGCCGCTTCCGCTTAGGCGGAGGTGGCTATTTTGCGTTTACCAAAATCTAACCAGATCCTTAACGATTCCTTACCTCCGCGATAGTTGCCGAGCGGGCTTTCAGGTTCGAGGACGCTAGCGCGTGCTCGCG
>CAVFRF010000011.1:0-14031 GCA_963624975.1 Bacteroidaceae bacterium | reverse complement strand
CAAGCAGGGCAACTACACGATCGACAGCGAGACCATCGGCAAGCTCACGGTGACCCCGCAGTCCATCACCCCCGGCGACGACCCGGACAATCCGGATCCGGCTTACGCTGGCATCACGGTGGATAGCCCGGTAGACGTGGTGTACAACGGCAACGTGCAGGAGTGGGCGCCCAAGGTGGTCGACTCCGAGGGCCACGAGCTGGTGGCTGGCCGCGACTACACGGTCGAATACAGCGGCGATACCACCAACGTGACCGACGGTGGCATTACCGTGACCATCACGGGCACGGGCAACTACTCGGGCACCGTGGTGCGCACGTACAAGATCACGCCTGCTCAGCTCACCGTGACCACGGCTTCGGCAAGCAAGGTCTTCGACGGCACCGCCCTCACCAAGGCCGACGAGTGGACGCTCGAGGGCATCGTGGATGGTGAGACCGCTACCGTGGTACCCGACGGAACCATCACCAACGTTGGTACCGTGGACAACACATACACGATCGACTGGGGCACCGCCGCCAGCACGAACTACTCGGTTGCATCCGAGACGTTGGGCAAGCTCACGGTGACGCCGCAGTCCATCACCCCCGGCGACGACCCGGACAACCCCGACCCGTCCTACAAGGGCGTGCAGGTCGACGACCCGAGCAACGCCACCTACGACGGCGACGAGCACAAGTGGACCCCCGTCGTGACCGACAAGGACGGCAACCCGCTCGAGGAGGGCAAGGACTACGAGGTCACCTACGACAAGGACGACTTCACCGACGCCGGCACCATCACGGTGACCATCACCGGCAAGGGCGACTACACCGGCACGATCGTGAAGACCTACACGATCGACCCGGCCAAGTACACCGTTACCACCGAGTCGGCCTCGAAGGTCTACGACGGCACTGAGCTTACGGCTGGCGGACGCGTCGAGGGCATAGTGGAAGGCGAGACCTACAGCTTCGCAGCTACCGGCACGATCACCTTCCCCGGATCCGTGACCAACGGCTACACGATGGTGTTCGATGGCACGGCCAAGGCAGGCAACTACGAGCTGGCGGGCGAGACGCTGGGTACCCTGACGGTTACCGACTCGACCGATCAGATCGTGGTGACCACCACGGGCGGCACCTTCGTCTACGACGGCGAGGCGCATGGAGCGACCGTTGCGGTGAGCACGCTGCCCACGGGCTACACGCTCAAGACCGCGGCCTCTACCGCAACGGCGACCAACGTTGCCGAGGGCGTCGTGGCGGCTACGGCCGACCAGCTGGTGATCGTGAACGCCAACGGCGACGACGTGACCGCATCGCTCAACGTGAAGTTCGTCGACGGCGCCATCCAGATCACGCCTGCGACCCTGAACGTGACCACGGGTAGCGCCTCGAAGACCTACGACGGCACGGCTCTAACCGAGGGCACGCTCGAGATCAGGGGCCTCGTTGGAACCGACAGCGTGAGCGCCACCACAACCGGCACTCAGACCGCAGTGGGCAGCTCGCAGAACACCTACCGCATCACCTGGGGTAGCGTCGATCCTGCGAACTACACCATCGTGGAGAACCTGGGTACCCTCACCGTGAACGCGGTCGTGCCCACGCCCACGCCGACCCCGACGCCGCCGTCGCCGACGGTGGTGGACAACGTGGCCAGCACGCTCGAGGGCGCGTACGACGCAGTGGCCGGACCGCAGAACGGCGAGCAGATCTTCGATGCAGAAAACCCGTTGGGCCAGGCAAACGAGCCGCACTGCTGGGTGCACTTCTACATCATCATCGGCATCGTGCTCACCGTGCTGTACGGAGCCGTCGTGGTCGTGCGCCGCACCCGCGACACCAACAGCCGCAAGAACGACATGAACGACATCTTGGGAGGAGACGGCGGCAAGGATCCAGATCCCACCCCCGCCGTCTCGAACCAGCCGTCTACGATAGGAGCGTAGCGAGATGAAGAAGAGCAACTACATCGTGCTGGCCATTGCGGCCATCGCAGCCGCGTTGCTGCTGGCTCTCTGGTACTACCTGGGCTTCAACTTCGTGGACAACCCGCTCGACCTGGTGCTGTCCATCATCTGGTGGCTCGCCATCGTGGTGATAGCGATCGTGATCGCCAAGGTGGAGGAGAAGAGGCGCCGCCAGATCCGCACCATCTACGTGTCGTCCACGGCACTGTTCAACAGCGAGCGCGGCATGGTGGGAGCCAGCGACGTGAACGACGTCGAGGCGATGCAGGATATCTTGGAGAACCTCAAGTACGGCTTTGGCAAGGAGGACCTGCCCGACGACAAGCACTTCGAGTACCTCTACGTGGTGCAGACCGACGAGTACAAGGGTTCGCACGACGATACCTCGGACACCGAAGAGAACGACCCGAAGTGGAAGGGCATCGTGACCAAGATCGACCATGTGAACGGCAACGTGGAGACCGAGTTCGACGGCATAACGGAGCTGAGGTCGGCTCTAGCATAGCCTGAGAGCGCACAAGCATTAGCCGGGAGGTCCGCAGCCCAGAAGGGTTGCGGGCCTCCTTGTATGCATCCCCATTTATGGATGTGTTTGGCAGATACACAAATCCTATGTTGGATAATGAACATTTGGCAGATAATGCATAGCGATACACGAAGGATGCTGGAGTCCAAGAAGGAGAGCGGTGCCCATTAGAGCCCGACGATGTGGAGAGCATCCTTATGCGCCCGCACGCGAAGCATGGCGAGAAGCGGGCGATCAGATAGCGATAGGGAGGCTCTCTAGATGAGCATCGATAGCTTGAAGAACATTTTCAACGCTGGAGCGGAGCAAGATGCCGCTCCGAACAATCCGCTTCACCTGGGCATAGACGTGGGTTCCACCACGGTGAAGCTCGCAATCCTCGACGACGAGAACAACATCCTCTTTTCGCAGTACCGCCGTCATCACACCGACATCAGGGCGACGATCGCGCAGATCCTGAGCGAGGCTGCGGCCGACTACGCCAACGTGCCCCTCACGGCCACGATTACCGGTAGCGGCGGCCTCTTGCTGTCGCAGTGGCTCGATCTCGAGTTCGTGCAGGAAGTCGTGGCATCCAAGACTGCGGTAGAAACCTTCATTCCCAAGACCAACGTGGCCATCGAGCTGGGCGGCGAGGATGCCAAGATCATCTACTTCGACAACGGCATCGAGCAGCGCATGAACGGCACGTGCGCGGGCGGTACCGGCGCGTTCATCGACCAGATGGCATCGCTGCTCAACACCGACGCGACGGGTTTGAACGAGCTGGCCCAAGATGCCAAGATCATCTACCCGATCGCGTCGCGCTGCGGCGTGTTCGCCAAGTCGGACGTGCAGCCGCTGCTCAACGAGGGCGCCGACCGTGCCGACATCGCGGCCTCGATTTTCCAATCTGTGGTCACGCAGACCATCTCGGGTCTGGCTTGCGGCCGTCCCATCAGAGGCTATGTGGCCTTCCTCGGTGGCCCGTTGCAGTACCTGCCCGAGCTTCGCAAGCGCTTCGAGCTTACACTCGAGCTGGACGACGAGCATTCCATCAAGCCCGAAAACGCGCACCTGTTCGTGGCATCGGGCGCGGCCATCGCCGGAGCTGGCGACGGGAGCATCACCATCGCGCAGATCGAGCAGCGCCTACGCGACTTGGGCGAGACGCAGGGGTCCGAGATCGTGAGGCTCGACCCGCTGTTCGCCACCCCCGACGACTACTCCGAGTTCAAGCAGCGCCACGACCGCGACTGCGTGAAGCGCGGCGACCTGGACTCCTACCGCGGCGAGGCCTATCTGGGCATCGACGCGGGTTCCACCACGTTCAAGGCCACGCTGGTGGGCCGCGAGGGCGAGATCCTGAAGTCGTGGTACGGCAACAACAAGGGCGACGTGCTGGGTTCGGCCAAGCGAGTGCTGGCCGACATGTACAAGTCGCTGCCGGTAGATGCGCAAGGGCGCGCGCTGGTGCAGATCGGCCACGCCACTGTGACGGGCTACGGCGAGGGCCTTCTGCAAGAAGGCTTGCGCTGCGACACCGGCGAGGTGGAGACCGTTGCGCACCTGCGCGGATCGAGCGAGCTGGTGCCCGACGTGGAGTTTATCCTCGATATCGGCGGGCAGGACATGAAGTGCATGCAGATTCGCAACGGCGTGATCGAGCACATCATGCTCAACGAGGCCTGCAGCTCGGGTTGCGGCTCGTTCATCGAGACCTTCGCCGACTCCCTCAACATGGATGTGGAGTCGTTTGCCAAGGCGGCCATCGAGGCCGAAGGGCCGGTGGACCTGGGCAGCCGCTGCACGGTGTTCATGAACTCCCGCGTGAAGCAGGCTCAAAAAGAGGGCGCCACCGTGGGCGACATCTCGGCAGGGCTGTCGTACTCGGTGATTAAGAACGCGCTGTTCAAGGTCATCAAGCTGCGCGATGCCAGCCAGATCGGCAAGCACGTGGTGGTGCAGGGCGGCACGTTCCTCAACGACGCCATCCTGCGCGCCTTCGAGCAGCTCTCGGGTCGCGAGGCCGTGCGCCCCGATGTGGCGGGCCTCATGGGCGCATACGGAGCCGCGCTCTTGGCACGCGACCGTGCCTGGCAGGCGGCAGCCGCGGCAGGCTGCGAGAAGCCGGCTGCTCCCGCAACCGACGAAGAAGCCGCGGCCATGCCCCAGCGCTCGACCATCATGCGAGCCGAAGAGCTGGACGCGCTCAGCGTAACGCACACCACCCGTCGCTGCGGCGGATGCTCCAACAACTGCCTGCTCACCGTAAACGACTTCGGAGTCGACCCGGCCACCGGCAAGCACCGCCGCTTCATCACCGGCAACAGGTGCGAGAAGGGAGCCGGCGGCAAGGCGGCCAGCAAGGGAGTGCCCAACCTCTTCAAGTACAAGAGCAAGCGCCTGTTCGACTACGAGCCGCTCTCGCTCGACGAGGCCACGCGCCCCACGGTGGGCATTCCGCGCGCCCTCAACATGTACGAGAACTACCCGTTCTGGTTCACGTTCTTCACCAAGCTGGGCTTCAGGGTCGTGCTGTCGGATGCAAGCAACCAGAAGACCTACGATGCCGGCATCGAGTCGATGCCGTCGGAGAATGCTTGCTACCCGGCCAAGCTCAGCCACGGGCACATCATGGACCTCATAGAGAAGGGCGTGGACTTCATCTTCATGCCCTGCATCAGGTGGGAGCGTCAGGAAGACGACAACGCCATGAACCACTTCAACTGCCCGATCGTGGTGAGCTACCCCGAGGTGCTGCATCTCAACATCGACGAGCTGCGCGACGGCAAGATGCCGTTCCTGCACCCGTTCGTGCCCTACGACAACAAGGAGTTTTTGCCGCAGAGGCTGTACGAGGAGATTTCGGAGGGCTACTACGGCGAGCATCCCGAGGCGCTCGGCGAAGCTCCCACTCTCGAGGAAATCGAGGCGGCGCTGGATGCCGCGTGGGTGGAGGACGAGAGCTTCAAGAACGACATTCGCTGCAAGGGCGAGGAGACTCTGGCCTGGCTGGCCGACAACGACAAGCACGGCATCGTGCTGGCAGGGCGCCCTTACCACCAGGATCCCGAGATCAACCACGCCATCCCCGAGCTGATCTGCAGCTACGGGCTGGCGGTGCTCACCGAGGACAGCGTGTCGCACCTGGTGAAGCCCGACCGCCCGATCAGGGTGATCGACCAGTGGATGTACCACTCGCGCCTCTATGCTGCGGCAAAGCTCGTGACGCTCATGCCCAACCTCGACCTGGTGCAGCTCAATTCGTTCGGCTGCGGCCTCGATGCCGTGACCACCGACCAGGTGCAGGAGATCCTGGAGGCTTCGGGCAAGATCTACACGGTGCTCAAGATCGACCAGGTGTCCAACCTGGGTGCCGCGCGCATCAGGATTCGCTCGCTGCTGGCGGCGCTGGACGACGAGCGTGCGGCTGCAGCCAGGGGAACAGCCGTGGCTGCGGCCAGCGCGATGGGAACTGCTGGCGGCGAGGTGGCGGCCAGCGACGTGGCCGGCACCGAACCCGCTGCGCTCACCGCATGCGAGGCCACGGTGGCTGCTGCGATGGAAGCCGCGAAGGCTTCCACCGGCGACGGCTCCGCCAACGACGAGCATCCGGCAGTGCAAGGCTCGACTCCGCGGCTCGCCGACCTCAGCCGAGTGCAGAAGTTCGCTTCCAAGATCGGCCTTAGCCTGCGCAACGCCAAGCCCACCGACTTCAACAAGGTGCAGTACACCAAGCAGATGAAGAAGGACGGCTACACCATCATCTGCCCTCAGATGGCACCGATCCACTTCGAGCTGCTGGAGAGGGTCTTCCGCGACCACGGCTACAACCTCGAGGTGCTGCCTTCTGTAGACCATGGCGCGGTGGAAGCCGGCCTCAAGTACGCCAACAACGACGTGTGCTATCCGTCGATCCTGGTAACGGGCCAGATCATGGAGGCGGTGCTATCGGGTCGCTACGACACCGACAAGCTGGCCGTGATCATCACCCAGACCGGAGGCGGCTGCCGTGCCACCAACTACATCGCGCTCATCCGCAAGGCGCTCAAAGATGCCGGCTACGAGCACATTCCCGTGATGTCGCTCTCGTTCAAGAAGCTCGACGAGCACAATCCGGGCTTCAAGATCACCCCGGGAATGCTGTTCCAGGCGGGCATGTCGCTGCTCTACGGAGACCTGCTCATGCAGTGCCTCTACCGCACGCGCCCCTACGAGGCCAAGCCGGGCAGCGCCAATTCGCTCTACGAGAGCTGGATGTCGTACCTCAAAGACGACCTGCACAAGACCACGCTGCGCAAGTTCGACAAGAACGTGCACGCCATCGTGGAGGCGTTCGACAACCTGCCGCTGGCAAACGACCGCAGCAAGCCGCGCGTGGGCGTGGTGGGCGAGATCTTGGTGAAGTTCCACCCCACCGCCAACAACGAGGTGGTGGACGTGATCGAGTCCGAAGGCTGCGAGGCCGTGGTGCCGGGAATCGTGGAATTCTTCCTCTACGCCATCTCCAACTCCATCTGGCAGAGCCAGGACCTGGGCACGTCGAAGAAGTCGGCCTCGGGTTCGCAGGCTGCGCTCAAAATCGTGGACGCGGCGCGCAAGCCCATCTGGGACGCGCTGAAAAAGTCGAAGCGCTTTACCGTGCCAGCCAACATCTACGAGCTGGCCGACTACGCTCGCGACATCATCTCGCTGTGCAACTCGATGGGCGAGGGCTGGCTGCTCACCGCCGAGATGATCGAGCTGATCCACAGCGGATGCCCCAACATCGTGTGCGCCCAGCCGTTCGCCTGCCTGCCCAACCACGTGACGGGCAAGGGCGTGATCAAGGAGCTGCGCCGGCTCAACCCCGACTCCAACATCGTGGCCGTGGACTACGACCCGGGAGCCTCGGAAGTCAACCAGCTCAACAGGATCAAGCTCATGATCGCGGTGGCCAAGGCCAACTTCGACCGCGATTCGGAGTAGAAGAAAAGCGCTGCCGGCATCGATGTCGGCAGCGCTTCTAGTTTTGTATGCCTAGTTGCCGGCTCGCTTCTAGATCTTGTACATGAAGTCGAACACGTCGCGGCGCTGGAGGCGGATCTGCATGCCCAGCTTCTCGCCGTCGGCTTCGAGCTTGCACTGCACCTCGTCGAAGCTGGCCTTCTCCTCGTCGAGGGTAACTAGCATGGTCATCGAGAACACGTCGTCGAGCAGCGTCTGCCTGATGTCGTCGATGTTGACGTTGCACTCGTAGAGCGTGCTGGACACGGTGGCAACGATGCCCGTCCTGTCTTTTCCAAGTACGGAGATGACGGCTTTGGTGTTCATGACGGGTCCTTCCGTGTCGTGCGCCCGGGCTGCTCGTGTTCGCGCCGATGGCGAGTTGCATTGTAGTGAGTCGCGCGTTTGCGCGCAAAGCCTAGGCTATCGCAAGCCGCTCGGCCAAGTGGGGTAGAATGAGCCATATTTGGAGCAGAAGCTTCGAATGGACGGTAACCGCATGCGGCCGATGGCTGCATGGCGATATGCGGGAGCGACTATGACGGCGGGTAGACCGAGCATAAACGTGGGCGACAGGGTGTCGCTTCGCAAGGCGCATCCGTGCGGTGCCAACACGTGGATCGTGAAGAGGGTGGGCATGGATGTGAAGCTCGAATGCGGCGGATGCGGCAGGCAGGTGATGCTCGCGCGCTCGGAGTTCGAGCGACGCTACAGGTCGCACATCGAACGCGCTGACGACGCAGGTGGTGAGAAATGAGCACGGGGGAGAGTCGCGGCGGCGGCGCCCTGCGTGGCGGGGCACAGCTTGGAGGTCAGCCGACAGAGCGGAGGCACCCCGAGGGGCGGCCCAAGGGGCAGCAACCTGTGGAGCAGCCGTTCATCCACGACGTGGTGAGAAGCGCTATGGATGCTATTCGCGAACATGAGCTGATCCCCGATGCCGGAGTCGACGTTGCCGAAGCAGACGACCCCGCAGGCATCGGGCGCTTCGGCGAAGGTGACGCCTGCGGAGTCGTGGCCGCGGCATCTTGCCCGATCGTGCTGATGGTGAGCGGGGGATCCGATTCCACCGCGATGTGCCTCGTGGCGCACGAGCTTGCCGAAGCCGGGCGCATCGACGCGGCTGCCGTGACGGTGCTGCATGTGCATCATGGGCTGCGAGGCGCCGACGCCGACGGCGACGCGCTCTTCGTGCAGAGGCTCGCCGGGCTTTGCGGTTTCGGGTTCGAGGTGCACCGCATCGACATACAGTCGCGGTTGGAGAGCTTCGATGGCAACGTGGAGAACGCCGGCAGGTTCATGCGCTACGAACTGGCCGGGCAGCTGCTCGACCAACGTTGCCGCGAGGCGGGCATCGACCCGCAATACGGTCGCATCTGGGTGGCTCACACTCGAGACGACAGGGTCGAGACGTTCTTCATGAGGGCCATAGTGGGCACGGGTCCGGGCGGCCTGGCCTCGATCCGCTACTCCAACGGCCGCGTGGCCAGACCGCTTCTCGACACCACGCGCGAGCAGCTTCGCAGCTACATCGCGACTCGCGTCGCCCAGCTCGGATGGCAGCTCGATGCACCCGAAGCGGCGCAGGTAGAGGGCGGCTTTTGGCGCGAGGATGCCACCAACTACGAGACCGACGGCTTTCGCACGTTCGTGCGCCACGAGCTGGTGCCGGTTGCGCGCAAGTACAACCCCAGCCTCGGCAAGACGCTCGCCCGCACCATGAACCTCATAGCCGACGAGAGCGACGCGGTAGAGGCCTACGTCGACCGCGTGGCCCGAGAGGCTATGAGAGCCGGAGGCGCTTTCGATGCCTGCTCGGGTGCCGCGATGGCGGCGGTAGTCGGGGGATACCCGAATAGTGAGGATGCGACTTCCGCTGGCGAAGAAGCGGACCCGGTGGGTGGCGAAGAAGGTCTGCGCCAATCGGCAGATGCCGGCGAGAGAGCGCGGGTGGAACTCGACTTCGAGAAGATCGCCGGTCTCGAGAAACCCTTCCTACGCAGATTGCTGTACTCGGTCTGCAAGGACTTGCTGCCCTATGCCGAGCGCATCGAGCTAAAGCACATCGACCTGATTGCCGAGCAGATGCACCGACCGAGCTTCGCGATGGACCTGCCGGGCGGAGTGCGGGCATACCGCGAATACGGCCTGCTCGTTATCGAGAGGTCGGCCGACGACACGAGCGGTATCGCATCGAACGCGCATGCTTGCGACGGGCAACCTGCTTCTTCGCAAAATTGCGCTACCGTGACTAACGATGCCGGTGCTGGTACTGGGGGCGCAACGATTGTCAGGGCCGATATCGGCTCCGGCTGCGTGCCCTTGCCGGTTCCGGGCGAGGCCGCTTTCGGCGACTTCAAGGTAAGCGTGTCGCAGGTCGAAGCTCAAAGCGGAAGCAACGTCGAGTTTGCCCGAATGAATTCCGCCCCGACGACGGCCTTCTTCGACGCAGAACACGTATTGGCGGCTTGCGGCGACCGCGACGTCGGTCGAAAAGTTGTCCCCAACCTTGTCGATGCTCTCGAACTAACCTATCGGCGCGACGGGGATGCCATGTGTCCTCTCGGCATGAAAGGTGCGCGCAAGAAGCTCTCCGACATCTTCGTGGACAAGAAGGTGCCTCGTGCGCGTCGCGACGAAACCCCGGTCGTCCGGGCTGGCGACTGCATCGTGTGGGTAGTGGGCGTGGCCGCCGACGAGCGCTTCAAGGTGCGCGACGGTCATTCGATGCTGCGCATCGACGTGGAGAGGATCGTCCAACCATAGCCATGCCTCGCCTCGCAGACCCGCCCGGCGCGCGCGAGCGCACGCGCGCAACATAGCCGCCGAACAGCCTATTTGCTTGACCGGATTTGCCCCGAAGCAGCATACTTAAAGACTTGAGCACGCAACCAAGGCCAACAGGGCCACATTGCTAGGAGCCATGCATATGCCTGAATTGTCTGGAAAGCTGAACACGTCCTACCTCGGGAACAGCCTCGACAGCAGCCTCGATTCCGACAAGGAGACGATGGTCAAGGTCGACAACGTGTCGATGGTGTTCAACATCGCCAATCAGAAGCTCAACAGCCTCAAGGAGTACTTCATCGCGCTTGCCAGGCACGAGCTGCGCTTCAAGGAGTTCCGCGCGCTCGACGGCGTGTCGTTCGAGGTCAAGAAGGGCGACGTGTTCGGCATCCTGGGCACCAACGGATCGGGCAAGTCCACAATGCTCAAGATCGTGGCGGGCGTGCTGGAGCCCACCGAGGGCTCCGTCGAGGTCAAGGGCAGGATCGCGCCTCTCATCGAGCTGGGCGCCGGCTTCGACATGGACCTCACGGCGCGCGAGAACGTGTTTCTCAACGGCGCGCTCCTCGGATACCCCAAGAAGTTCATCGCGCAGCACATGGACGAGATCATCGACTTCGCCGAGATCGAGCAGTTCATGGACATGCCGCTCAAGAACTACTCGTCGGGCATGATCGCCCGCATCGCGTTCGCCATCGCCACCGTGATCGTGCCGGAAGTGCTCATCGTGGACGAGGTGCTCTCGGTGGGCGACTTCATGTTCCAGCAGAAGTGCGAGCGGCGCATCACCGACATCATCAAGGACCACGGCGTGACGGTGCTGATCGTGTCGCACAACAACGACCAGGTGGAGCGCCTGTGCAACAAGGCCATCTGGATCGAGAAGGGCCACACCCGCATGATGGGCAAGGCCGGCGACGTGTGCCGTGCCTACCGCGTGGTGGGAGGACGCGCCGGTTCGCTCGAGTCGGAGAACCGCGTGATCGAGATGATGCAGCTCGAGGTGGGCAAGCCTGCCGACTACTACGGCGAGGTGAGCGGCAACGACCGCTATGCGACCTGCGTCAACATCGCCGACGAGTGCTGCGATGGCCAGAAGACGGCGATCCTGGCGCCCAGCGACGATATGGCCTCGGCCATGGTGGCCACGGGGCTTGCCAGCGTGATCGACGCGCTGGTGCTCAACACTGCCTGCGACAACCTGCCGGGAGTGACCGGAGAGTTCTTCAAGAGGATCGGCGCCGAGCGGGCGATCGTGATGGATTCGCAGGGTCACGTGGAGCCGCGCGTAACCACGAGGCTCGAGGAGACGGGCATCGGGGATGTCCAGACCATGCCCGTGGGTCTTGCGAAGCTGTCGCTTGCGGCCTACGAGCACGGCAGGACCTGCGCCAAGGCGGAGAGCTGGGGAGATACCGCGGTGCTGGCATGGGGCAACGCCGAGAGCGGCCTCATCTCGCTGGCTCCCTACGTGTTCTCGAAGAAGGCCCCGGTGTTCTTCCTCGACCCCGACGATGCGAAGGGCAACGACCAGATCTGCAGCACGATCTGCCGCGACTTCTCCAGGGTGGTGGTGGTCGAGCAGGGAATCCTGGTCGACGATGCCACGATGGAGAAGCTCGAGAAAGCCGGCGTGAGCATCGTGCGCTTCTCGAGCGACAATCCGTGCCAGATCAACAAGACGATAAACAAGTGGATCATGGAGCAGGGCGAGGCAGATGGCGGCAACCCTGCCGACGAGATGCTGGTGAGCACCGTGTGGGAGCCGGTGGACGCATATTTCATCGGGCAGTTCGCGGCGACCAGGAACGCGCTGGTGCTCATGGCCAACCCCAACGACCTCGACGAGACGGCCGCCGTGTTCGACTTCATGGACGAGCTGGGCGGCTCCATCGACAAGCTCATGTTCATCGGCGGCAAGTCGAGGTTCAACGACGACGACAGGGCCACCATAGTGAGGTCGATGTTTGCAGCGTGCCGCAATGCCGGCAAGCCCGATCCGAGCAAGCGAAAGGCGCAAGGCTCTAGGTAGGACCTATGGCCCCGGCGGCCTGCGGTCGAAAGGCAGCGCGCTACCGGCAACGGACTTATGCGCCGCATAGCAGTGCCGCCACGGGCGAGATGTGCGCAATTTCTGATTATTGCGAGATAATCAGTCGGAGTGCTAATTCATAGGGGTAGCATTGTCGGATACGCGTTGACCGGAACAGGAAGCAAAAGCCAAATGGGTCTAGAGCAGAACATCAAGGAAATCCTCTACACCGAGGAAGACATCAAGCAGATTGTCGATGGGCTGGCAGCCCGCATCAGCAAGGACTACGAGGGGCGCAACCTCGTGGTGCTGTGCATCCTCAAGGGTGCGCTGATGTTCTACACCGACCTCGTGAGGCGCATCGAGAACGTCAACGTGGAGATGGACTTCATGAAGGTGTCGAGCTACGGCTCCTCCTCGAAGTCGTCGGGCATCGTGCGAATCGTGCAGGATACCGAGCTTGACCTCGCGGGCAAAGACGTGCTGGTGGTCGAAGATATCTACGACACCGGCCTCACACTCAAGTTCCTGTTCAAGAACCTCGCGGCCCGCAACCCCAGGTCGGTCGAGGCGGCGGTGTTCATGCGCAAGGACATCGGCATCGCTCCCGCGGTGGATCCCAAGTACCTGGGCACGGTGTGCCCCAACGCGTTCGTCGTTGGATACGGCCTCGACTTCGACCAGATGTACCGGCAGTTCCCCTACATCGGGATCTTGGACGAGAAGGTCTACTCGTAGCATGTACTGCAAGCCCGCAGTGCGCTCGTATGCCGCGGCGGGCTTGTTTTGCGCCTTGTCGTGTGCGGAGGCGCCAAAGGCTCGCTTAGTTTGGAGTGTTGAATTTGGATAAGAATCAGGCAAGCAAATCGAGGATCGTGTACCTGGTGCTGCTGGTGGTGTTCATCGCGGTGCTGATGTACCAGTTCTTCAACATGAACCAGCCCAAGGTCGAGGAGCTGTCTACCAGCGACTTCGTGGCGGCCGTGAACGAGGACAGGGCCACCGAGGTCACATACAGCGCCTCCACCGCGGTGATCACGGGCAAGTACCGCCTGGCCGAGACCACCGACGCGGCCGAGCCGATAGACTTCCGCTCCACGTATGTGGGCGAGGAGTCGCTCAACGAGCTTATGCAGCAGCATCCCGGCATCAAGTACACGGTGGACGTGTCGTCCAACAGCGTGTGGGTGTCGATTCTCACCACCGTGCTTCCGCTTATCCTGATCGTGGGCGTGTTCTGGTTCTTCATGAGCCAGATGCAGGGCGCCAACAGCAAGCAGATGCAGTTCGGCAAGACCAAGGCCAAGAAGGCGCTGGAGGAGAGGCCCAAGGTCAAGTTCTCCGACGTGGCGGGCATCGACGAGGCCGTGGAGGAGCTGCAGGAAATCAAGGACTTCCTGTCCAACCCCGACAAGTACCAGAAGATGGGCGCCAAGATTCCGCACGGCGTGCTGCTGGTAGGCCCTCCCGGCACCGGCAAGACGCTGCTGGCCAAGGCCGTCGCAGGCGAGGCCGGCGTGCCGTTCTTCTCGATTTCGGGTTCCGACTTCGTGGAGATGTTCGTGGGCGTGGGCGCATCGCGCGTGCGCGACCTGTTCGAGCAGGCCAAGTCGTCGTCGCCGTCGATCATCTTCATCGACGAGATCGACGCGGTCGGACGCCAGCGTGGCGCCGGTCTTGGCGGCGGACACGACGAGCGCGAGCAGACGCTCAACCAGCTGCTGGTGGAGATGGACGGCTTCGAGGATCACCAGTCGGTGATCC
>CAVFRF010000010.1:0-10546 GCA_963624975.1 Bacteroidaceae bacterium | reverse complement strand
ATAGCACTTTCAAGCATCGTTTTGTAGCGTCGGCGCTACATTGGAACATGAGGAACCCTATTACAGGGCAAAATAATGCCGCCCGCACCTTGGAGGGAGGTGGTGCGGGCGGCCAAGGCCTGGCTTTCGATATCGACATCAGAGGGACTAGACGAATCGAAAGCCTATGGGTCGAACTCGGGCGCGGCGAAAGAGGGGGGAGCCGCTGCGACCGCAAACCTTGAAACCCCTTGGTCGCAGCGGCTATTCGCCATTGTCGCCCGCGTTGCGGGTAGTGCTCAATTACAAGAGCGGTACTAGAACTAGATGGTGTACAGCTCGGGGCAGGAGCCGATAAGCTCGTTGCAGCGGGTCTCGATGAACTTGTTGAGGTCCTTCTCGACGCCCTTGTCCAGCTCGGGTGCCACGTACTCCTCGAGCTTCTTGTTCCAGCGGTCGTAGGCCATCTGAGCGGTGGTCTTGCTGCCCTTGCGCTCCCAAGTCTCGTAGTCGTCGCGGGTACCCACGATCGGGCGCCTGTGGTCGCTCATGTACTCGACGGTGCTCTCCTGGTACAGGAAGTGTCCGCCGGGGCCAACCTCCTCCACGTCGTCGAACACGAACTTGTCCTCGTCGAAGTCCATGCCCTTGAGGTACTGGTTGCACAGGCCCGCGATCTCGTCGGCAATCTCGAACATCTCGTAGGAGAATGCGTTGTAGTAGTGCATGATGCCTGCGGCGTGCAGCACGAATGCCACGCCCGAGGTGCCTGCGGTGAGCAGGGTGAGCATCGACTGGAAGCCAGCCTGTGCATCGGTGAGGATGCTGTCGTTGAGTCCGCCGCCGCCACGCACGGGGATGCCGTAGAAACGGCCCATCTGAGCGGTAGCGGAGGTGTAGAGGGCAACCTCGGAGTTGCCGATCGACAGAGCCATCGAGCCCATGTCGGCGGGGCCGGAGGTCGAACCGGTGATCACGGGCGTGCCGGGGTTGATGAGCTGCGTGAGGCAGATGCCCGCCAGCGACTCGGCCAGCTGCACGGCCAGGGTCTCGACCAGGGTCACGGGGCCGGTCGAACCGCTCATGACCAGCGACGAGATCATGTTGGACTGCCCGTACTCTGCATAGGTCATCATAGCGGAAGCCATGCGCTCGTCGTACTTGAGCGGCGAGATGGAGTTGATCAGCGTGTTGAGGATCGGGGTGTTCTTGATGGCCTCATCGTCCATGCCGTAGAGGATCTTGCACATCTCGACGGTGTCCTTGGCGCACACGGAGCCGTGGGCAGCACCCATGAAGGGCTTGTCGGAGTACTTGATGTGAGCCTCGATCATCTTGAGGTGACGGATCTCGTCCGGGTAGTCGCACATCTCGACCACGTTGTGGCCGGTGTGGTTGATGTTCTGGCTCATGTGGCAGAGCTTGACCACGTTGAGGTAATCCTTGGAGTCGGAGCCGCGACGCGAGCCATCGAGCTCGTACACGAACGGAGGTCCGTAGGAGGGGGTCAGGATGAAGCTGCCGTCGCAGACCTTCGTGCTCTTCTTCTCGTCGCGGGCCTTGAGCGTGAACTCCTTCGGGACGGTTTTGAGGCAGTCCTCGACGAACTTGCGCTCGAAGTAGACCCTTTCGCCGTCGACCTTGCATCCGTGCTTCTTGAAGACCTCGAGTGCCGGCTCGTAGCCGAACTCGACTCCGATCTCGGAGAGGATCTTCATGACTTCCTCGTTGATGCGGTCAACCTGATTCGGGGTGAACACATCGTTGGTGGGAATGCGAGTCATAACGCTTCCTTCCTTTCGATCCGGTGGCCGGGAGCGTGTGCCACCAAGTTTGTTTTTCTGCGGCTATTCGGCCTGCCCCCTTTAGGACCGAGGTGCCGCCATGTCAACTGCCTGCCCATTCAAACCCCGTGCCGGCAGTTATTCATGCTGTCTTATGGTTGCCGGGTTCGGGCTGGGCGGGTTTTCTAGCTTCCCGCCCAGCTGCCCGGACATCAGGACCCTTGAACCTTGAGGAGGGGTTTCGTTCGAGTCCTTCAGTTAGCTTCTTTGCTAGGCCTCCAGGGCTTCTGCCTCTTTGGCCTCTTTCTTACCCTTGGCTAGCTGCTCTTGGGTCTTGAAGTACGGGTCTTCCTTCAGGGCCATCACTGTGCACACCGCCGTGAGCACGATGATGAACATGTATGGGAAGGCCGATGCGATCGAGAGCGTCTGCAGGATCTTGAGGATGCCGGAGCCTCCCACGAGGATGCAGATGATCGTGACCGCGCCTTGCGCGATGCCCCATCCCATACGCAGCGGCTTGCTGGGATCCATGTTGCCGCCGTCGGTGAGCATCGAGAGCACGAACGTTGCGGAGTTGGCCGATCCCCAGAAGCACACCACGATGAGCAGGATCGCCAGAGGTGCCGTGACCTGGAAGAACGGGAGGTTCTGCAGCAGGGCGAACAGTCCGTTGGTCGTGTCGGCAGACACTGCACTCTGAATCAGGCCGCCGGTGAGGCCGTCGATGTTGAGGGCCGCGCCGCCGTAGATGGCCAGCCACACCACGCAGAAGCCGGTGGGCAGGAGCATCACCGCGAAGATGTACTCGCGGATGGTGCGGCCGCGGGAAACGCGGGCCACGAACTGGCCACAGAAGGGCGCCCATGCAATCCACCATGCCCAGTAGAAGATGGTCCAGCTCTGCACGAAGTCGCCGTTCTCCATCCAGAGGCTCTTGGCGATGAAGTTCTGGATATAGCCGCCAAGGTCGCTCACGAAGTAGTTGCAGATCACGAGAGAGCCGCCGAAGATGAAGATGAACACCATGAACGCGATGCTGAGATAGACCTTCACGTCGGCCACGATCTGCATGGCCTTGCCCAGACCCGACAGGGTTGCCAAGGTGAACAGAGCCGTGATGCCAGCGATGATCGCGCATTGCAGAACCGTGGTGGACTCGATGCCGTACACGTAGTTGAGTCCACCGGTGATCTGGATGGTGCCGAGTCCGAGGCTGGTGGCCACGCCGAAGATGGTCGCGAACACTGCCAGGATGTCGATCGCCTTGCCGATGGGTCCATGGACCTTCTCGCCCAGCATGGGCTCGAAAGCGGAGCTTACCAGGAAGGGCTTGTCCTTGCGGAATGCGAAGTAGCCAAGCGCCAGACCGGCCACTGCAAAGATCACCCAGGGCGAGATGCCCCAATGGAAGAACACGGTCTGCATGGCCTCGTGCGCTGCCTCCTGCGTGAGCGGATCGGCGCTAGGCGGTGCCATGTAGTCGGAGATGGTCTCCGAAACCGACCAGAACACCAGTCCGATGCCCATGCCGCCGCCGAAGAGCTGAGCGAACCATTTGAAGTTGCTGAACTCCGGCTTCTCGTCGTCGTGGCCGAGCTTGATCTGCCCGTATTTGCTCAGCCCGATTCCGATGGCAAAGATCACCATTCCAAACACCACGAGCAGGTACAGCCATCCGAAGTCCACGGTAAACACCGAGAACAGCACGTCGGACACGTTCTTCAGCGCGCCTGGTGCGACTGCGCCGAAAATCACGAACGCCGCTACGATCACCGCTGAAACGATGAGCACCGTGCGATCCTTCTTCGGCTCGACGTCTGTCTTCACTTCGTTTGCCATATCGCCCTCCTTTCATCTGCCGGCAGTCAACCCTTCGCTTGCATGAATCCTGCCAGCCGCTTGCGCACGCCACCCTCGCGTGCTGTCCTCGACCCCCTCCAAGAGGTCCTTGCTACCGACGTGCCAGCGTTTTTGCGCATGGCTCCGCCCTGCCCGGGGTGCTTTCTGGAATTTGGCAATGTTCGACCAAGCCACCTGCCTATCGGGCAAATGGGACAAAGGTTTCACGTGGCCTCGTTGTCCTTGCACCCGAGGCTTGTAAACGCTCTATGAGTTGGATTGTTGGCTTGTCGCCCTAAAGGCGGTTCGTCCTGCGGTTCAAGCTGCGGACGGAACGCCTATACGGCGGCAACGCACTCGATCTTGTATGAATCTACGATGCCCCCCTTGCCGATCTTTCCGTAATTCTTGATCCTGCTGTCCTCTTCCTCGGGGTCGACCGTGAGGAGCCTGTAGCCCGGTTCGAGCTTCATGCGATAGTTGTCCACTATCATCACCATAAAGTCCTTCGTGGCCGTCCTCGCCGTAACGGGAATCACGCTCTCCTCGTTGATGGAGGCCAGAAACCCGCGGAACAGGTACGTGTCGAGCTTGCATAGGAAGCTCACGTTCTCCTGCGAAAGGAGGCCCATCTCCCCCGCCTTCTTCAGCAGAACGCTGTCGCGCTTCGCCATGGTCTTTCCCGAGAGCATGTCGATCATGAAGTCCTTGCTGCCCTCGAAGTCTTCCGGGTACTCCTCGAAGTACTCTTCCATGGCCTCGTTCGAAATACCCTGACCGTTCTGCTTGTAGAACAGGTTCTCGAAGATCCGAGCATTCATGAACGAGTAGTAAGCGAAGCACTCCCACAGCTGGAGGTTGAGCTCCAGCGGGTTGAGGTCTGCCGAAGAGAGGAACCTCGCGTCCTCGGCGTACTCCTGCAAGAAGCGGATCGACGCCAGGTCGATCAGCTCGCTGATGTCGCCGAAGTGCTTGTAGATCACCGAATTGCTGCAGCCAACCTCGGCTGCGACCTTCCGGCTGGACACACCCTCGAGTCCTTCGCGGCAAAGAAGCTCGTATGCCGCCTCGACGTATTTGCGCTTGGATCCAGCCATGGGTCCTTCGGTCCTCTCGTGTCGTCCTGCCGTTTCTCGTTTCCGAGCAACTTTGGAACGATACCCTTCAGCACCGCCACCGTCGCTCCCCGGAAGTTTCACCTTCTAGACTTTAGCTTCTATCGGGCCAAACTCCCCGGTCGCTTTCGGTGAACACCGCTTACCGTTGTCGATAATATAACCGCTCCAAAATTGAAGGTCAATGGGTTTTGCCAAAAAAGTGAGCAGTGTTCTCAAAAAAGGGTGAACACTGCTCACTTAATAAAGTGAACGGTGCTTACCTTTATTAGTGAGCGGTGTTCACCTCATAAATCGCCTTCACGGTCGGCTAGTAGGCGAAGCCCGCGAGGCCGAAATCGCGGTCGCTGGCCATGAACACGGTGTTGGTGCAGCCCGCGAACTCGGTGTCGTCCACATCGCGGCGCTGCACGTGCGCGAAGGCGCTGCGCAACGCGTCGTTGACGGCCTCGATCTCCCTGTAGCCGTAGCCGTCGTCGGCGCTGCGGGCATGCCCGTTGAGCATGTAGACGCCGCCCTCGACCATGCAGCTCTTGGCGAGCCGCAGGCCTTCGGAGCCGAGCAGGGCCGAATCCTGCACGGTGCCCGCGAACGAGTCGTCCACCACGGCGTCGTAGAATCCCGCCTCCGCGGCGTGCAGGAATTCCAGGCCATCCATCGCGAAGGACCTCAATCGCCCGCCACAAGCCGTCTCAAGCTCGTCCACGAAGAAATGCCGCCTCGCTATCTCTATCACGACCGGATCGATCTCCACCACGTCCATGCTCACCTCGGGGCGCCGCGTGAGCACGTGCTTGGGGTACGAGTACGCTCCCCCGCCCAGCAGCAGGATCCTGCGCGCGTCGGGCGCAACCGAGAAGAGCTGGTCGAACGCGCGGCAATATGCGAATGGCGGTTCGAAGCGCTTCTCCCCCACATATGTTGCAGATTGGAATCCGCCATCTACGAACAGCACCCGCATGGGCGTGCCGTCCGCAGACTCCACCACGAACACCTCGGCCTCGCCGAACATCGAGGGATACGAGTGGTACTCCTCGTAGATGCTCTCGAAATCCACGCCGCCTTACCTCCCCTTGCGACGGCGCGCCGCATACACGCATCCGCCAGCAGCCACGGCGGCGCATGCCAGCCCCAGCAGCACGCACGCAGCGGGGTCGGCGGTCTTTGCGAGCTTGCCCTTCGCGGTCGTCGTGTTCGCTTCATCCCCGTCGCCATTGCCGCTGCCAGCGGGCATGAGCCCTTGCTGCGCGTTGGCTCCCAGCACCGCAACGGCGGCCTTCACCTCGTCGGGCGTGGGCGTCGTGTTGGCCAGCTCGTTGCGATAGTCGCCCGAGTTGGCCAGCAGCGCCTCGGCCTGCGGGATAGCCGCCTCAAGCGCATCGTGCACCTCCTGCGTGATCCACATCTCGCCTTCGGGTACGTCGCTGCCGTCGACGCTCACCTTCAAGGACAGCAGCTCCTTGGCCTGCGCAATCAGCTCCTCCAGCTCCTCCAGCTGCTCCACGCTGGCCCATTCGCGCATCTCCGAAACCGCCTTGATGGGAGCGTTGTCTACTACGATATCGGTCTTACGGCTCTCCACGGCCCGCTTGAGCACCGTCCAGTCGGTCCATTCAATATCGAAGGTCTCGCGCGCGCTGAAGTCCTCGGCAGTCCACGCCTCGCCGTCGCCGTAGCTGCTCACGAAGCTCTCGCCCTCGTTTACCTTGCTCACGAAATAGGAATGCGAATACGTGTCCACGTCGCTGGCCACGTCTTTCTCGATAATCTCCTTGCGCGCATCCATGAGCTTGTCGATGTCGGCGAGCGCCGCGGCCTTGGCTGCATCATCGTCCATTCCCTGGCTCTTGTGCTCGCTGAAGTACGAATCGTAGTAGAACGCATACAGCAGGTCGTACATGTTCTGCGTGTAGTATTCGCGCTTGGCCTTCTCGTACTCGCCGATCTGCTGCTGGGTGGGTTTGGTCTTGTTGGCCGCCACTCCCACGTAGTATTTGCCGTCGTCGTTGCACTTCTGCGTCGTGACCACCGCGAAGCGCTGCCCCTTGCGCATGGCTATCCACTTGCTCTCGTCCAGAGTCGTGCGATGGTAGCCGCCATACTCGTAGGTTGCGTCGAGGGTGCAGGCTAGCTTGCTATGCCCCGCATCGGTGGGGGTCTTTGCATCGCCATCCAGCAGATAAACCTCGTAGGCCACGGTGGTGTTGGGCTTGTAGGTGGCACAGCCCAGGGTGCGCAGCGACAGATCCTCGGTGGTGGTGAACACGTTGGCAGAGCTTTGCGGCTCGTCCTTCGCGGTGATGATGGCAGTGTCCTGGGGCAGGAAGTCGTAAGCATCCACGAGGTACTCGTCGTTCTCGTCGTAGGAGTTGAGGTCGAAGTCGTACGTCTCGAATGCAGTGAGCGTCCTGTCGTAGTACGACAGCCAGAAGTAGCCGGTGTGTTTCTGAGTCTCCTCGTCCACGATGCCCCAGTTTCCCAGGCCCGTGTTGGGAAAGTCCTCGTTTTCGGCTCCCCAGCTATTCTTCACCAGCCAGGCCCCGTCGCCTTCGGGGGTCTTGCCAGCCTGGTTCCTGAACTTGTCTTTAGAGTAGGCGTCGTCCCATCCCACGATGGTGACCGCGTGGTTGGCCGTCTGCCTCTCGTACGTGTAGTGCGACCAGGTGCTCTTGTCGATGTACTTGGCCACGCCCGAATCGCTCGGCATCGAGTTGTCGGCGCAGAACCCCACTCCCACCGCGCGTCCATATTCGTACATCTCGCTCTTGATGGCCTCGACCGCCCTGGTGTCCAGCCCGCCATAGCTCCCGTCGGAGTTTGCGATCACGGTATCTGGCAAGATGTTGCCGTTCTCGAACTCCAGAAACGACATGTTCCACAGGTCGTCCGACACTTTCCAGGTGGTGTAGACCTTCTTGCTCTCGCCTTCCGAGCTCGTGTCGTCGTAGTTGCCGGTCCACCAGAGCTTCCTGACCGTGCAGCCCTGCTTCTCCTTCTCCGCAATCTGCGATTGAGTTAGCTCGAACGTGTAATATCCCTCTTCGCCCGGCATCTGCACATAGCATTCGATAAGGCCTTCGGAGTTCTGGTAGGGAGCGGCCGATTCCAGCGCAGGGCCGATGCCGCCCGCAAACACGCCAGATGCATATATGAAGGTTCCGCCGATATCCAGGCCGTAGTTGGGATTCCGAGTGGTGTTGTTGTAGCCCTCGCCCGCCTGCGCGCAACCCACGACGCTCTCGGGAGCGCCCTTGGTCACGGCATCTACTAGCTGCAGCTCCGAGAGGTCGAGTCCGGTCGCCTCGTAGGTGGTACGCGCTTCCGACAGGATGCTGGTCTCGGCAGCCGCGATGGCGGCGAATCCCCAGCAGGTGCCCCACGGGCTCTGGTTCTTCACCGGGGTAACCACGCCGCGGTCGCGCAGGTCGAACTTATCTGGAAGGGTCGAGGCGTCTTCGGCCTCTGCCGCCGATGCATCCTCGGAAAGCGGGGTCGCGTACGAGTAGGCGCTGTAGCTCTCGTCGTCGAGCGCCGTGTCGGCCGCCTGCGCCCAGTCGCGTTGCACGTCCGCTTCGCTTGCGTAGGCCGTCAGCGGCAGCGCTCCCGAAAGCGAGAGCGCCATCGTGCCGGAAAGCAGGGCGGCGAGCGCCCTTCTGCCAAGCGATGCCTTCTGCTCTGCCAAGTTGTTTCCAGTCATGGGAATCCCCTGTCCCTCTTGCGATTCTCGTAGCGGGACGACCTGATGGCCGCATGCGAATGCGCAGCAGATGCCGCGCCCTCGTTGGTCATTGTTCGCCAAACACAAGCTGTTGTCCACCGCATATGGCAAACGGCTCCGAATCACCACATTTCGCGGCGGCTTCGCAGCGACCTGCAGTGTTCCCCAAGCACCCTCGCTACTTCTCCGACACCTCGCCTGCGGCTTTGCGGTCCTTGGCCTCCTGATAGAAGTCCATGACCTTCTGGCCGTGGTCCACCGTGCCGCCGCCGTGGTTCCACTTGTACGATTGCGAAGCGTCGTGGTCCCACGAGGTGATGCCGTGCTGGCGGCAGTAGGCGAACCAGCCGTCGGCTCCATAGTTGTAGCCCTGAGCCACCAGTCCGACCTTGCCCAAGTCGTTCACGTCCACGCTGCCCAGCCAGTTTTCCAGCAGCTCCACGTTGTACTTGGTCTCGAGCGTGCCGGCGTATACGGAGGCGATGGCGGTGTTGCCGCCGAAGCCGATCGAGGGCTCGTATCCCCAGGCGTAGAGCGCGCCGGAGCCAAGCCCGACAACGTTCTTCGAGCCTGCGTACACGCCCGCGCAGCCCTCGCCCGCCTGCATCAGGTCGCGGCTGGCGCCCACCGCCGACTTCACGTCGAGGTCGCCGTTGGACTCGGCCTGCATCATCGCCAGGATGGTGTCGGTCCACTTTGTGTCCAGCTCCACGTCTTTGCAGGCGGTCTGCACCGTGGAGCGCCACACCTCCACGTCTCCGGGAAACACCGTCTCCGAATCGCTGCGCACCGCCGCTTGCTTCTGGGTTGCAGGGACTTCCGCCTGCCCGGCAGCGGCATCCCCGGCAAACGCCTCGACGGGAAAGTTGCCCGTGGAAACCAGCACCACCGATACGATCACGCCCAGGATCAGCCCACCTGCGATAGCAGACGACACCTTGGTGGTGCCGGGCCTTCTGCGCAGGGGCTTGCGCTCCCGCACGGACTTCCGGGCTGTGCCGTGCCTGCGTATCCCGCGTTCGCTATGCATTCGCTTCTCCTGCATCTAGCTGCGCCTGCCTCTGCGTCGAACGAGCAGCGCTGTCGCAACGGCGGCAGCACCGGCGATGCCCAGGGCCACCAGCAGCGCGATAGGTGCGCTGTCGCCCGTACGCGGCAGAGTGCTGCTCGTAGCCGAGCCGCTTCCTCCGGTCGTATCGGATGTCGGAGTCGGGCTGGGCGTCGGCTCCGGGCTGGGGTCGGGACCCGGCTCGGGGCTGGGTGCCAGCTCGCCCGCCGGATGCTCCGCCGTCTCGAACGCCGTGGCGCGCATCACCAGGGATGCCCCGTTGAACTCGTCTTCGCCTATCACGTAGAGCTTGCCATGGTAGGCAAGCGCCGTCACGTCCAGCAGCGCGGTATACGACGGCCTCTTGCCAAACGGCGAGAAGCTGGAGCCGCTGTCGCCCACCACGAACGTGTCCTCGTCGCCTTCCGCGACCTTCAGCCCGGTCACCACCGCGCCGTTGCTCCCCGCCGCAAGCCCGTACGAGTAGTCGTACCGCATGCTCGTGGCCGGCAGACCGCTATCCAGCAGCTCCGACTTGTAGGTGCCGTCGGCTTGCCTGGTCAGGCGCCCGACCGGAAGGCTGTCGCCCTCTGTCGACCCTGCGATCAGCTTCACGCCCTCTCCCACATATATGGTGTCGCCATCTGCTGCGACCTGCATCATCGGACCGCTGGTGAACTTGTAGTTGCTCCTTGGCACCGAGAGCGAACCCACAGCCGTCAGCTCGCCCGTGCTCATGTCGAGCACCGCCACGTTATTCGCGGTCTTGCTCGTGTCTTGCGTGGTGCCCTGGTCCCCCGGCGTCAAGTCGCTTCCGCCAATCGCCATCATCGTGCCATCGACGTTCACCAGCGATGCCCCGACGGGGATGTTGGCAGCCAGGTCGTCGAGCTGGGTCCATTCGCCAGTCGACGGGTCGAAGCTCAACAGCACCTGCACGACCATGTCGTCGTCGCCTCCGGTTCTGGCCAGCATCAGGATCTTGCCCTCCCACAGCGCCAGGCTCACAGTGCCGTAGTAGCCTTCGTGCTCCTTGCCCTTCGCATCGCGATAGCTCGGC
>CAVFRF010000009.1:0-27368 GCA_963624975.1 Bacteroidaceae bacterium | reverse complement strand
CGACGTGTACGCCGTGGGCGGCGCCCAGGCGATCGGCGCGCTGGCATACGGCACCGAGACCATTCCGGCCGTGGACAAGATCGTGGGTCCGGGCAACGTGTTCGTGGCCGCCGCCAAGGCCCAGGTTTCGGGCTTCGTGGGCATCGACTTCCAGGCAGGTCCCTCCGAGATCCTCATCCTGGCCGACGAGACCACGATCCCCTCGTTCGCGGCTGCCGACCTCATCTCGCAGGCGGAGCACGACCCCAACGCCTGCTGCTACCTGGTCACGGTGGGCGACTACATCGTGAAGGACGTGCTGGAAGAGCTGGACAAGATGGTAGCGGCTTCGCCTCGGCGCGAGATCGTGGAGGCCTCGCTCAGAAACAACGGCCTGATCGTGGTGTGCCCGACGCTGCTGAGCGCCATCGACACCGCCAACGACATCGCGCCCGAGCATCTCGAGATCATGATGGACGAGCCCATGGATCTGCTGGGTCTCGTGCGCAACGCCGGCGCGATCTTCGTGGGCCCGTGGACCCCCGTGCCCGTGGGCGACTACTTCGCAGGCCCCTCGCACACGCTGCCCACGTCGGGCACGGCCCGGTTCTCGAACCCGCTCACCACCGACGACTTCGTGAAGAAGAGCTCGGTGATCTGCTACTCGCTGGCCGCGCTCGAGAGCGACTGCGCCGACATCGCGCGCATCGCCAGAAGCGAGGGCTTCGAGGGCCACGCCAAGGCGGTCGAGGAGAGGATAGAGTTCATCAACGGCAGCCTCGAGGGATGCTGCTGCGGTGGAGACGACTGCGGATGCGACGGCTCGCACGACGCATGCGGATGCGGCGGCGAGTGCGGCGAGGCGGCGGCTGCCGAATGAGGGACTCCAAGGTTCTCGGCGGTCTGAGTCCGTACGACCCCAAATACATACCGGCAAAGGTGCTGCTCTCGGCCAACGAGAGTCCTGCGGACGTGCCCGCAGAGGTGAAGCTGGCCTGCCTGGAGCGCATCCAGAAGACGGCCTTCAACCGCTACCCGCAGCCGACTGCCGACGCGCTGCGCGACCTGATCGCGGGCAAGCTCTACGAGCTTGTGCTGCCCACTTTGGACGACGCGGTGCGCGATGGGCTGAACCTGCCTGCGGTTTCGCGCGACCAGATCGTGGTGGGCAACGGCGGCGACGAGCTGCTGTTCAACCTCATGATGGCGTTCGGCGGACCCGGCAACTCGGTGCTTGTGGTGCCGCCGGCCTTCTCGGTCTACGCTATCGACGCGCATATGACCGGCACAGAGGTCGTGGAGGTGCCGATGCGCGCCGACTTCGCCATCGACGAAGATGCCGTGGTGGAGAGAGCCTCGCAAGACGACGTGAACATGGTGGTGATCACCTCGCCGAACAATCCCACGGGCGGCCTCGCATCGCCCGCTTTCGTGGAGAGGCTCCTGCAGTCCACGCAGGCGCTGGTGCTGCTCGACGAGGCCTATGGCGAGTTCGCCGAGAAGACCTCGATACCGCTCGTGGCCAAGTATCCCAACCTATGCGTGCTGCGCACGTTCTCGAAGGCGTACTCGCTCGCAGGCGTGCGGCTTGGCTACGTGGTGAGCTCCAAGGAGGTCGCCGACAGGCTCCTGATGGTGAGGCAGCCCTATTCGGTGGACTCCATCTCGCAGGTCGTGGGCGAAGAGGTGACCAGGCGGTGCCACCTCTACAAGCCGCTGGTGAGGGGCACTATCGCGCGCCGTGCGACGGTGCTCGAGAGGCTTCGCTGCATCAGCGGTGTGGAGGCGTTCGACAGCTCTGCCAACTTCGTGATGGCCAGGGTGAAGGGCGCCGCTGCCGTATGGGAGTCGATGGTCAACGATGGCGGCGTGCTGGTGCGCAACTTCGACGGGCACGCCTATCTCGAGGGGTGCCTGCGCATCACGATTGGAACCGACGAGGAGAACCAGTGCATGCTCGACGCGCTAGCGGCGGGCGTGGTGGATGGATTCGCCCGGGGTTAGGAAGAAGCTCATGAGAAAAGCCAGCGTAACGCGCACTACCAAGGAAACCGACATCGCTATCGAGCTGGACCTCGACGGCAGCGGAGTCGCGAAGAGCAGCACCGGCGTGCCGGCGTTCGACCACATGCTAGAGGCCTTCGGGCGCCATGGGATGTTCGACCTGGACGTTCGCGCCGAAGGCGACCTCGAGATAGATGCGCACCACACCGTGGAAGACGTGGGCATCGTGCTGGGCCAGGCCTTCGACCAGTGCCTGAGCGACAGGGCGGGCATCCACAGGTTCGGCGACATCGTGCTCCCCATGGACGAGGCGCTCGTGCTCGCCGCAGTGGACATCTCGGGGCGCGGCCAGCTCCACTACGACGTGAAGGTGCCCTTCGAGTTCATCGGCAACTTCGAGACGAGCCTGGCGCGCGAGTTCTTCATCTCGCTCTGCTCCAACATGGGGCTTACCCTGCACCTGAAGTCGCTTGCCGGCGACAACACGCATCACATACTCGAAGCAGCGTTCAAAGCCTGCGGGCGCGCGGTATCGGAAGCGGTGGCCATCGACCCGAGGCTGCAGGGGCGCATTCCGTCGACGAAGGGAAGTATCTAGGCTATGAAGATCGCCATCGTCGATTACTGCAAGGGCAATCTGCGCAGCGTGCAGAAGGGCATCGAGTCCGTCGGGGGAGAGGCCTACATCGCGACCACTCCGGAGGAGCTGGAGGCTGCGAGCGCCATAGTGCTGCCGGGAGTCGGCGCCTTCGGCGACGCGTCTGCCACGATGCTGGCAACGGGGCAGACGGAGAAGGTTCGCGAGATGGTTGCATCCGGCGTGCCATTCCTGGGCATATGCCTCGGCCTGCATCTGCTGTTCGACTACGGAACCGAGGGCGGCGATGGCAGAAACGCCGGATTAGGCCTGCTTCCGGGCATGTGCGACCGCATGGACGACACCACGGCGATGGGCTCTAGGGTCAAGATCCCCCATGTGGGCTGGAACACGGTGGAATACGAGCCGGGCTGCTACTGCCCGCTCTTCGCCGGCATCCCCAGCGGCTCGCACTTCTACTTCACCCACTCCTATCAGTGCAATCCAGCAGAACGTTCCGACGTTGCAGCAACCACCGAGCATGCTTCGCGATTCGCCTCGGCGGTGTGGCGCGACAACGTATTCGGCGTGCAGTTCCATCCTGAAAAATCGTCGGCCATGGGCATGCGCGTGCTGGAGAACTTCGTGGGCATCGTGCACGACAGCGAAAGGGCTTGCAGATGATACTGTTTCCGGCCATAGACATTCTGGGCGGCAAGGCGGTGCGGCTCGCACAGGGGTCGTATTCCGACGTGACAGCCTACAACCCCGACCCGGTGGACCAGGCTGCGGTCTTCGCCGAGGCGGGCGCGCAGTGGATCCACATAGTGGACCTCGACGGCGCCAAGACCGGCGAGACCGAGAACCACAAGGTCATAGAGCGAATTCTCTCTCAGACTCGGATCGGCATCGAAGTAGGCGGAGGCATCCGCACGCTCGAAACCATCGAGAAGTACGTGAAGGCGGGCGCAAAGCGTCTGGTGCTGGGCACCAAGCTCGCCACCGACCCTGGTTTCGTGAAGGAGGCGGTCGCCGAGTTCGGACCGTATCTGGTCGCGGGCATCGACGCGCGCGATGGCAAGGTGGCCGTGCACGGCTGGACCGAGTCGGAGGGCATCGACGCATTCGAGCTGGTCTCGCGGCTTGGCGATATGGGCATCGCCCACCTGGTGTACACCGACATCTCGAAGGACGGCATGCAGACCGGCATCGATTCCGACCTCTACTCGAAGCTCGCCGATCTTGCGGGCTTTCCGGTCGTGGCTTCCGGTGGAGTTGCCAGCATCGACGACATCAAGGCGCTCCTCAAGCTCGGCAACCGCATCGAGGGCGTGATTGCCGGCAAGGCCATCTACGAGCAGACGCTCGACATTCACGAAGCCCTGGCTATGTGCGCGACCTGCGTGCCGGCCGATGGCTTTGCGGAAGGAGAGTAGGGATGCTTACCAAGAGGGTTATTCCCTGCCTCGACGTGAAGGACGGCAGGGTCGTGAAGGGCGTGAACTTCGTGAACCTGCGCGACGCTGGCGACCCGGTGGAGCTTGCATCGCGCTACGACCGCGAGGGAGCCGACGAGGTGATCTTCCTCGACATCAACGCCTCGGCGGAAGGGCGCAAGACGACCATCGATATGGCGGCGCGTGCCAGCGAGCAGCTGCATATCCCGTTCACCGTAGGCGGAGGTTTCACCGACGTCGAGTCTATCCGCACGATGATCTCGGCCGGAGCCGACAAGGTGTCGCTCAACTCCGCCGCCGTGCGCGACCCGAGCCTCATCACGAGGGCCGCCGAGGCCTTCGGATCGCAGGCCATCATATGCGCGATCGATGCCAAGGCTGTTGAAGGCCAACCTGGCAAGTGGCACGTGTTCGTTAAGGGCGGCCGCGAGGACACCGGTCTCGATGCGGTCGAATGGGCGCGCGAGGCTGCTCGTCGCGGAGCCGGCGAGATATTGCTCACTTCCATGGATAGAGACGGCTCTAAGGCCGGATTCGACACGCTTCTCACCCGCACCATCGCAGAAGCCGTCGACATACCCGTGATCGCCTCCGGTGGCGTGGGCGAGCTCAGGCACTTCTCCGAGGGCATCATCGACGGCAAGGCCGATGCCGTGCTCGCGGCCAGCGTGTTCCACTTCGGCGAGCTTTCCATCCGCGATGTGAAGGACGATATGGCTGCGCACGGAATTCCGGTGCGCCCTGTAGACGAATCTTGCAGCGATGCAGCGCTGTTCGGAGTGGGCGAGAGCATGCCTCTTGCGAGCATGGACGACGTGACCTTCGACGACCGCGGGCTGGTTCCCGCTATCGTGCAGGATGCTCGAAGCGGCGACGTGCTGATGATGGCGTGGATGAACCGCGAGTCGCTGGGGCTTACCATGCAGACGGGCAAGACGTGGTTCTGGTCGAGGTCGCGCCAGCAGCTCTGGAACAAGGGCGAGAGCAGCGGCAACTTCCAGCACGTGGTGGACGTGAGAGTCGATTGCGATGGCGACACGCTGCTGGTGCTGGTCGACCCTGACGGGCCGGCATGCCACACGGGCAACAGGAGCTGCTTCTACCGCAGGCTCGGATAAGACGCTGAATTCGGGCGAGCGCGCCCGCTATCGAGAGGACGGACATGGGATACAAGACCGAGGGCGTGACCGATGGCAAAATCGGACAGACGCTGGAAAGCCTGGCGGCTACTATTCACCAGAGGCGCGAAGCCAGCCCCGAGACGAGCTACACCGCGAAGCTCCTAACCGGCGATGAGGAGAAGCTCCAGAAGAAGGTGGGCGAGGAAGCCATCGAGACGATACTCGCAGCCAGCACGGGCGACAGGGAGCACCTGCGCTACGAGGCAGCCGACCTCGTCTACCACCTGATGGTGCTGCTGGAGCGTCACGAGGTGTCGCTCGAAGAGCTTGCCGGCGAGCTTAACGCGAGGATGAAGTAGCGGTGGCTCCTGGCGAGGACAGGCTTGCCTGCTCCGAGGATGCGGACTGCGAAGAAGAGATCGTCGTGGTCGGGGCGACCGATGATGCGTCGGGCTCGGTTCCTTGCGAAACCGCGATCCGCAGGGGCTACGTGGAGGTTTTCGCGGAAGACGACCCTGGCGAGGGTTCGGAATCCGACGGGACTCCAGAAGACGATGCCCTCGATGCAGGCCCCATGCCCGCATCGCAGAAGCTGGTGCTCGCATTGGCGATTGCCATCATATTCGCTGCAGCTCTCTACGTTCTGCGGTACTGGGGGATGCTTCCGTTCTAGGTTGTGGAAACTCTGTCCAATTTCGGAGAATCTCAATGTTTGCTGTTATCATTTGAGTGTATGCGCAGCAGCCGGAGACGGCTCGAGATTCATTGACGGGAGAATTGGATGACGGTTTCGAAAACGCATCACGACGACATTGGGCACGACGACTATGCCGATGCAGTTTCGAAATCCCAGACCGCTTCGCACGGCTCCCATAGGCCGAAGGGCCGTTCCAAGATCCAAGTGGACGTGGAGAATCCCAGCACGGTGCTTCAGCGCAAGCGCACCTCGGTGGAGATCAAGGACGCCACTGTAGACGACAGCCTCCAGCTGGGAAACGGAGTCGTGGCTTCTAGCGGAGACGAGCATCCCGAGTACTTTCCGGTACGCGATATGGATGTCGTCGCTCCAAGGATTCGCAAGCGACGCGCGCTCAAGGCCTTCCTGGCGCTGGCGGTCGTGACTCTTGCGATCGCCGTGGCTTGCGTTTATCTCGTCGGACCTCTGTCGGCCGGCGAGAGTTCCGGCAAGTCGTCATCCAGGGAATCCCAGCTGCAAACTGCCTACGACAACCTCGGCATCATCGATTTGGAGAGCTTCTACGGGCTTACACTCGAGCAGACTTCCGAGAAGCTGGGCACCAACTTCGAGTACGAGGCCACCCAGCAGCCGCCTTCGGGCTCTGCGGCATCCACGTATGCGATCTTCGTGAACCAGATCGAGCTGGAAGACGAATGGAGCAGCGCGCCGACCAGAGTGGTGCTGATGCTCGACGATGCCGGCAAGGCCGTTGGAGTAGGATACACGGTCTCTATGGACAGGGCGGGTTTCGCCCCGGAGATGTTCAGCGACCTGGTGGGTACCGACGAGGCGCTGAAGGCGACGCTCGAGGCGGCGGGCATTTCGGATGTGGTGACGACGTTTACCGCTCCCGACCCGCAGACCTACACGACGTACCTCGACCCCAGCGCCGAAAACAAGAGGGTCTCGCGCTACTCGACTACCTTCACCGGCGCAACCGGGTACACCAACCTGCCTGACACATGGTCGGTGACCTTTACCTACGACTACACGGCCGACGACGGCAACGGTGGCAAGGTGCTGCTCGACGACCCGGTTCGCACCATCAACATCGTGCTGGACTAGCCTTCGGCTGGCTCTCGCAAGTTGCCCGTCGCGACTATCTCCTCGATTAATACGCCCTGCCGTCTATGTTGTGCATTGACGGCCAACGCATGTGCGAATAGTATCTAAATGTTGCATCACGGACTAATTTCCGCATACGCGGTTTTTATACAGATTGTTGATTCGAATAGCTCTTTTCTGCGCAAGTCAATGGTCGCACCATGATGTGATGAGTCATATCCTGATGCGGCCATTTTTGTATGCGCATCGGGTGTCGAAGGGCTGCCGGTTCGCGTGTATCGGCACCGCTGCCTGCAGTTTTTCGGTTCAATCGGGTATCGCAAAACGGAGTTTGAAAGGAGCTACAAAGATGCCAACAGCAGTTTTGGCGATCATTGTCGCCATCGTGGGTATCGCAGTCGGCTTCGCAGTCTCCAGCGTTCTTTCGAAGAGCAAGTCCAAAAAGGCACATGAAACCGCCGAAGAAATCATCGACAAGGCCAACAAGGATGCCGAAACCATCAAGAAAGAGGCCGACATCGAGGCGAAGGACAAGGCTTACAAGCTTAAGAACGACATAGACCGCGAGATTGCCGACAAGAAGAAGGAGCTTTCGCAGCAGGAGAACAGGCTGATCCAGCGCGAGGATTCGCTGGACAAGCGCTCCGAGAACCTCGACAAGAGGGAGCACCAGATCTCGTCGCTGCAGGGCCAGGTGGAGAAGAACGACCAGAAGGTCAAGCAGGCGCTCGAGGAGGCTTCCGACAGGCTCGAGAAGATCGCCGCGATGTCGAAGGATCAGGCTCGCGAGGCTCTGATCGAGAGGATCAAGGGCGACGTGAGCAAGAAGGCCGCGAAGATCATTCGCCAGGGCGAGTCGCAGGCCAAGCTCGAGGCCGACCGCAAGGCTCGCAACATCCTGAGCCTTGCCATCCAGCGCGTGGCCGCCGACCATACTTCGGAGCACACGATCTCGTCGGTGCCGATTCCGTCCGACGACCTCAAGGGCCGCATCATCGGCCGCGAGGGCCGCAACATCAGGACGTTCGAGCAGATCACCGGCGTGAACCTCATCATCGACGATACTCCCGAGGTCGTCGTGATCTCGAGCTTCGATCCCGTTAGGCGCGAGATCGGGCGCATCACCCTCGAGAACCTCATCGCCGACGGGCGCATCCATCCCGCCAGGATCGAGGAGATGTTCTCCAAGGCCTGCAAGCTCGTGAACCAGCAGATCCAGGAAGCCGGCGAGAAGGCCGTGTTCGAGGTTGGCATCCACGACTTCGACCCCGAGATCATCAAGACGCTCGGCCGTCTGAGGTTCCGCACCTCGTATGGCCAGAACGTGCTCAAGCACTCTCTCGAGGTGGCCTACCTTGCCTCGACCATGGCCAGCGAGCTGGGCATCGACCCCGTGCTGGCCAAGCGTGCCGGACTCCTGCACGACATCGGCAAGGCTATCGACCACGAGGTCGAGGGCTCGCATGCCGTGATCGGCGCCGACCTCGCAAGGCGCTACGGCGAGAAGCCCGAGATCGTGCATGCCATCGAGGCGCACCACAACGACGTGGAGGCTCAGTCGGTGGTGGCCGTGCTCGTGCAGTCTGCCGATGCGATTTCGGCTGCACGTCCCGGTGCCCGCAGCGAGTCGATGGAGAACTACATCAAGAGGCTCGAGAAGCTCGAGACCATCGCCAACGCGCACGACGGAGTCGAGAGGACCTACGCCATGCAGGCTGGCCGCGAGATCCGCGTGATGGTGGAACCCGAGAAGATCTCGGATTCCGATGCCACCGTGCTGGCTCACGACATCGCGAAGCAGATCGAGGAAGAGATGCAGTATCCTGGTCAGATCAAGGTCCTGGTCATTCGCGAGAGCCGCGCCACCGACTACGCCAAGTAGCCTTATCGCCTAGATGTGCTGATGAGCGGCAACGACAACAAGCAATCGAACGAGCGCCTGCTCGGATTCATAGAATCCGTGGCAGGCGACTCGCATGTTAGGGTCGAGGAAAACCTGGGCGACGGCTATGTGCGCCTTCGCAGCTCCGAGGCCGAGAGGCGCCAGGCCAAGCAGGACATCCGCTGCGTGGAAGACGTGGTGGTGGAGGCTCTGCGAAATGCCCGCGATGCCGGGGCGCGCAACATCTTCGTGGCCACGACCCGCGACGGCGACGACCGCGTGATCGCAATCCTCGATGATGGATGCGGCATGCCCGAGCACATGCACTCCAGGGTCTTCGAGCCCAGGGTCACCTCCAAGCTCGATTCGATGTCGCAGGATCGATGGGGCGTTCATGGCAGGGGCATGGCGCTCTTCTCCATCAAATCCAACGTCGACAAAGCCGAGGTGAAGGCTTCGGCAGAAGGGAAGGGATCGGCCCTACTCTTCGTAGCCGACACCACCTCGCTTCCCGAGAAGGCCGACCAGAGTACTCTGCCGCAGCTCGAGCGCGACGACGAGGGCGTGCAGCAGGTGGCTCGCGGTCCGCACAACATCAACAGGGTCGTGATGGAGTTTTCGCTCGACTGCCTGCACGACGTGAACGTCTACCTCGGGTCTCCGGCCGAGATTGCCGCGACCCTCATAGACTTCGGCGGCAGGGAGGCCAGGGAGTCCGACCTGCTCTTCAGCGACAGCCCCGACGACCTGCCCGTGTGCCAGAGGCTTGCAGGATACGAATCGGCTTCCGACCTGGTGAACCGCTGCAACGCGCTCGGGCTTTCCATCTCTGAGCGCACCGCACACAGGGTCATACACGATCAGATTCCCGTGCTCCGCACGTTCTACAAGCAGGCCACTTCCAAGAAGGGGCGCGGCAAGGCCCTGCCCGACATCACCCGCGACTACAGGTCGCTCAAGATCGCCGAGGACGACATGGGGTCGTTCTCTCGGAAACTCGAGGATGCTTTCGAGGTGCTGGGCAGCCAGTATTTCATCAGCCTTTCGGAAGAGCCCAAGATCAAGATCGAGAAAGACTCGATCAAGGTCATATTCCCCATCGACAAGGAGTAGCCCAAGCGGGTGCGAGCCGACTTTGCTGTTAGATTTGGCGCAAAGCGTGGTGGAAAGTGGCAAATATGCGCCAATAGCGGCTTGAATGTGCTCGTTTGAGTCGACATGGCGTGAACGTAATGGCAATATGTACGGGTGTGGTTTTTGCAAGAAACTGCATGTTGACAACCAAAACAGGAAACAGAGCTTAAATGAATCACGAAATCGGAATCGGAAACGAAGCAGTTATGGACTGTTTGAAAGTATCTTCGAAGTCTTCGCCCGCATCTGTGGCGGGCGCAATCGCGGGAATGATCAAAGACGGCGTGCCGGTGGACTTGCAGTGCGTTGGAGCCGGCGCCGTGAACCAGGCCGTGAAGGCCATCGCAATATCCCGCGGATTTCTCTCTCCAATCGGTATCGAGATAGTGTGCATCCCGTCGTTTGCCGACGTGTGCATCAACGGCGAGAACATGACCGCCATCCGGTTTGCCGTCGAGCCCAAGTACGTTCGCGCCGGCATGGATTTCGAGAACTAGAGCGGTGGCAGGCGTGAGCGAGGCGAGCGTGGTGGAGCGCTGCGGAAACGGAAACTTTGCAGGCAAGACCTTCAGGGTGCTGGTGTTCGGCTGCCAGATGAACCGCAACGACGCCGAGATGGTGCGCGGTCTGATGCAGCGCGAGGGCGCCATGGAGGTCGATCGAGACGAAGATGCCGACATCATCGTGTTCATGACGTGCTGCGTGCGCGAGAAGGCCGACACCCGCGTGTTCGGGCAGGTCTCGTCGCTGAAGAGCCTGCCGATTCGCTCCGAATCCACTTTAGGAAGGCGCATCGTGGCAGTTGGAGGCTGCATCGGACAGCGCGATGGCGAGAAGCTTCAGCAGATGCTTCCCAACGTTGACGTGGTGTTCGGCACCCACAACATCGAGGATCTGCCCAAGCTGGTCGAGGGCGCCATCGTCGAAGGCGGCCCGCATTCGCGTATTCTAGACGACCGCAAGCCCTACGACAGGTTCGAGCCAAAGGTGCGCGAGAGCAGTTTCTCGGCTTGGCTTCCCATCATGAAGGGCTGCAACAACTTCTGCACCTACTGCATCGTGCCCTATGTGCGCGGACGCGAGATGAGCCGCACGATCGAAGATGTGGTGGCCGACGCGGAGGCTCTCGTTGCCGATGGCGTGAAGGAAATTACCCTGCTTGGACAGAACGTCAACTCATACGGGCGTGACCTGTACGGCGAGCCGAAGTTTGCCGAGGTGCTGCGTGCGGTGGGGGATACGGGAATCGAGCGCCTGCGCTTCGTGACCAGCCATCCCAAGGACCTGATCGACTCCACCATCGCCGCCATGGCCGAGGTGCCCAGCGTAATGCCCTATTTGCATCTGCCGGTGCAGTCTGGATCCGACAGGATCCTCAAAGCCATGAACCGTCGCTACACTTCGGAGCACTATCTCTCGATTATCGACAAGGTGCGCGATGCCGTGGGCGATATCGCGCTCTCGACCGACATCATCGTGGGCTTCCCGGGCGAGAACGACGAGGATTTCGAGCAGACCTACGAGCTGGTCGAGAAGGTCGGCTACTCGCAGGTCTTCACCTTCATATACTCCAAGAGGGAGGGCACGCCGGCTGCCAAGATGCCCGACGACACTCCGCACGAGCAGATCCAGAAGAGGTTCGACAGGCTGGTGGAGCTGGTGCAATCCAGCGCCTACGAGCAGAACCAGAAGGAGCTTGGCAAGCAGGTCGAGGTGCTGGTGGAGGGGGTTTCAGACAGGGATGCCACCAAGCTCACGGGCAAGAGCCCCAAGAACCAGACGGTGCACTTCGAGGCTCCCGGGGGAGTCGACCCTGCAAGCATGGTGGGAAGCATCGTGAAGGTGCAGGTCGACCTTGCCAGGACATGGTATCTGAGCGGCACTCTCGTAGACGGCTGCGATGAGTAGCACGTTGCCGCAAGCCGCAGCTGCATCCAAGGCCGACAACGCCAGAATCGCCTGCGGCATCATAGTTCGCAAGGCGTTGGAGTCGGGCATTATGGACGACGTTCGCGCAGGCAAGACTCGCGCTCTCGTGATATGCGGGGCCACTGGCACCGGCAAATCGGAGGTTGCTGAGCTTGTGGCCGCCGAGCTGGATGCCGATATAGTTTCCGCCGACTCGATGCAGGTCTACCGGGGCATGGACATCGGCACCGCCAAGATGCCAGCCGAGAAGCGCGGCTGCCCCTATCATTGCATCGACATCGTGGACCCGGGCGATGTGTACTCGGCCGCTCTTTACCAGGACGACGCGCGCGAGGCGATAGACGGAATCGTCTCGCGAGGCAGGCTTCCGATAGTATGCGGAGGCACGGGTCTGTACATACGCGCAGCCGTGGACGACATGAGGTTTCCCAAGGGCGACCAGACCGGCAACCCTGTGCGCACCTACTACGAGGAGTACGCCGAGGAGCATGGCAGCCAGGCTCTCTACGAGCTGCTCGTAGTTCGCGATCCCAGGAGCGCAGAGCTGATTCATCCAAACAACGTGCGGAGGGTCGTGCGGGCCTTCGAGATGCTGGAAGAGGGCGAGAACTACGCCGACCAGGCTGCCGGGATGAAGGAGTTCTCGCCGTTCATCGACTCGCTGCATTTCGGCCTCACCATGGAAACATCCAATCTATATCCTGCAATTGACGCCAGGGTCGACCGCATGATGGAGCAGGGGCTGCTCGACGAGGTGGCGGACTTGGTGGCCAGGGGCTACCGCGATGCCATGACCTCGATGCAGGCCATAGGCTACAAGGAGTTCCTCGACATCGTGTGCGAAGGCGATGCGGGGGATCGCGTGCACGACGCGGGATACGGGCAACGCCTTGCGGATGCAGTCGATTCGGTCAAGCGCAGCACCCGCCGCTACAGCAAGAGGCAGCGCACGTGGTTTCGGCGAGACCCTAGGATCGAGTGGCTATGGATGGATGCCGAGGACGGGCATCTGGAACGGAGCGAACGATGATCTACGACTTCAAGAAGATTCACGGAGCGGGCAACGACTTCGTGTTCATAGAGGACATGGACGACCAGATCGAGCTGGCGCCCGAGCAGATCGCAGCACTTTGCGACAGGCACTTCGGCATCGGCGGCGACGGCGTGATCTTGGTGAAGCCCTCTCCCGAGCCTGGCTGCGACGCGTTCATGTGCTACTACAACTCCGATGGCACCACGGCGCAGATGTGCGGCAACGGCGTGCGCTGCTTTGCCAAGTACATCGTGGATTACGGCATCGTGGACAAAGCCAAGGGCTACGTGGACGTGTGGACTCTGGCCGGCGCCAAGCACATCGAGTACAGACTCGACGCTGCGGGAAAGCTCGAGCTTGCCACGGTGAACATGGGAGCGCCGATTCTGGAGGCCGCCAAGGTTCCCACGACGCTCGTGCCCAATGATGGTGAACGTGCAGTCGACGTGCCCTTCGACACCCCGTATGGCGAGATGAGGGCAACATGCGTTTCCATGGGCAACCCGCATTGCATCTGCTTCATGGACGACAGGCGGTACTTCGACGACCCCGCCAGCTTCGACATACAGAAGATCGGCAGCTTCATGGAGTGCAGTCCGGAGTTTCCCGAGAAGTGCAACATCGAGTTCGCCTACGTGGTGCCCGATGCTGCCGATCCCACCATCTTGATGAGAGTCTGGGAGCGCGGATGCGGCGAGACCTTCGCCTGCGGCACCGGTGCTTGCGCAACGGGCGTGGCGGCTTCCCTCACCGGCAGGTCGGGCAGATCCAACGACTTGGTGCTGCGCGGCGGAACCCTGCATATCGAGTACCGCGAGGACGGCGACGTGATCATGACCGGTCCTGCAGCCGAGGCTTTCTCTGGCAAGGTCGAGGTGTAGATGGCAACGCGCGCATTCGAGTTCGAGAGCACCGAGGCGAGGGCCGAGCGTGCGATCTTGGTGGGAATCGACAGGCGCGACCCCGACTGGCCCCTCGAGGAGTCGTTGGCCGAGCTCGAGCGCTTGGCCAACACGGCGGGGGCCGAGGTCGTGGCAACCACCTCCCAGAGGCTGGAGTCTCCGAACCCGCGCACGTTCGTGGGTTCCGGCAAGGTGGAGGAGATCTGCGAACTTGCCCGCGCCAACGAGGCCGATCTCGTGATCTTCGACGACGAGCTAACGCCATCGCAGCAGAACAACATCGAGAAGGCCATCAAAGACTGCAAGATCATCGACCGCACGGCGCTCATCCTCGACATATTCGCGCTTCACGCCACTACCCGCGAGGGACGGCTCCAAGTGAGGCTTGCGCAAAACCAGTATCTCTATCCGCGCCTGAGAGGCATGTGGGCGCACTTGGCTTCCAACAGGATGGGCGGCGGTGTGGGATCGCGCTTCGGCGAAGGCGAGAGCCAGCTCGAGGTGGACCGCCGCATGGTGCGAAAGCGCATCGACAAGATCAAGGCCGAGCTGGCCAAGCTGAGCCGCGACAGGGAGGTGCAGCGCAGCCGGCGCTATGCCGACGGCGTGTGCAAGGTGGTGTTGGTGGGCTACACCAACGCCGGCAAGTCCACCACGCTCAACGCGCTTACAGGAGCCGGCGTGCTCGCCGAGGACAAGCTCTTCGCCACGCTGGACTCCACCACGCGCGGCTATGTGCTGCCGGAGGGACGCAAGATCACCCTCACCGATACAGTGGGATTTATCCAGAAGCTGCCCACCACGCTCGTGGAGGCGTTCAAATCTACTCTCGACGAGGTGATCGGAAGCGACCTCGTGCTGCATATCTGCGACGCATCGTCGGCCAAGATGGACTCGCAATACGACGCAGTGCAGCGCGTGCTGGAGCAGATTGGGGCCGTTTCGATTCCATCGATCACCGTGTTCAACAAGTGCGACGCGCTGGATTCCGACATTCTGGAGTCTATCAGCAGACGCTACCCCGAGGCCATATGCATGAGCGCGTTGGAGCAGACCGGACTGGACGAGCTTGTCGAACGCATTTCGCAGGCGTGCTCGGCGGCCGACAGGGCGATGACGGTGCTGGTGCCCTATTCCAAGGGCGCTCTTGTGGAACTCGCGCACGAGAGGTGCACCGTGGCCTCGATCGCCTATCTCGACACCGGCGTGGAGATGACGCTGCGTTGCCCGGAGGGGCTGGCCTCGCGCTTCGAGGAGTACGCCGTGGAGGATTCGAACTGCGTCTGCGACGGTCTCCGGACGTATGGCGATGCCGAATCGTCAATCCCGCCTATGCGCGTCAAGCTGCTGCATGAGGATGCCTGGGAGCCAGAGAGACTCGAAGGCACGGCGAACGCCTTCGTGTTGCGAGCCAGCGAAGATGTTGAGATGCCGCCTTTGGGCCGTATCCAGATTCCAACCGGAATAGCCGTGGCGCTGCCGCCCCATATGGCGGCGCTTGCGATACCGCTTCATGCCAATGCCGGCTCGCTTGGACTCGGCTTTGCCAACAGCCCGGGTCTGATCGACAACGGCTACAGGGGAGAGCTCAAGTTCGTGGCATGCAACCACGATTCGACGCGTTCCGTTCGGATCGAGGCCGGCGAACCCGTTGGCTGCATCGTGGTCGAGCGCACGGCCATGAAGGCGGACATGGATTCGATGCGCGATTCCGGTTCGCGAGAGTACTCGTCTGACGCTTTTGAGGAAGGGGTTTACATGGATGCGCCCGTTGCCATAACTCTGCTCGACGAGGGCATCGAGATGCCTGCATTTGCGCACGATTCCGACAATGGCATCGACCTCAGGTCGGCCGAGGCCTTCGACCTGGCTCCTCACGAGAGGCGTGAAGTGGGCTTCGGTTTGAGCATCGAGGTTGCCGACGGGTATAACGCCTTCGTGCAACCGCGCAGCGGATTGGCACTAAGGGAGGGCCTCTCGATCGTAGACACGCCATCGCTTGTGGATGCCACGCGTCGGGGAGTCGAGCTGAGCGCCGTGTTCGTGAACCTGGACCACGAGAACACGATCCACGTGGATAGGGGAGACCGCGTGGCGCAGCTCGTAGTAGTTGCTGCTCCTGCCATCAGATTCGAAATCGTCGACGAGCTGGATGCCACCGACAGGGGAGAAGGCGGCTTCGGCAGCAGCGGCGTTGCGTAGGCCCCGAAAGCTTTGCAGCGGGTTCCAGCTTTGGCTGTTCAATGCCGTGTTTCGACCAATAAATTTCGCCGCAGAATGTTGGGCTATGCTAACATCTTTGCATATGGGTTCAAATAGCGAGAAAGGCCGAAAATGAGCGATTACGTACTTAGCTGCTGTTCGACTGCCGACATGACCGCGGAGCATTTTGCCGAACGCGATATCCACTACATCTGCTTCCATTTCTCGCTAGACGATGTGCAATATCCCGACGATCTGGGTATCTCGTATCCTTATGCCGATTTCTACAAGGCCATGGCCGACGGCGGAGAGACCAAGACCTCCCAGCCCAACGAGGGCGAGTTCATCGAGTACTTCGAGCCTTTCCTCAAGGCCGGCAAGGACATCATCCACGTTACGCTGTCGAGCGGAATCTCCGGCGTGTACAACTCTGCATGCGCAGCCCAGCAGGAGCTTTCGCAGTCCTATCCCGACCGCAAGATCTACATCGTGGATTCGCTGGGAGCTTCTGGCGGCTACGGTTTCCTGGTCGATGCCATGTCGCGCAAGCGCGACGAGGGCATGTCGATAGACGAGCTGCGCGATTGGGCCGAGGCCAACAAGCTCAACGTGCATCACTGGTTCTTCTCCACCGACCTTTCGTTCTATGTGAAGGGTGGACGCATCTCCAAGGCATCTGGCTGGTTCGGCACGGTGCTCAACATCTGCCCGCTGCTCAACATGGACGATGCGGGCCATCTGATTCCGCGCTTCAAGATTCGCGGCAAGAAGAACGTGATCAAAGAGATCGTGAAGAAGATGGAGGAGAACGCCGAAGGCGGTCTGGACTACAGCGGACGCTGCGCCATCACCCATTCGAACTGCATCGAGGACGCGCGCGCCGTGGCAAGCCTCATCGAGTCGAGGTTCGACAACCTCGACGGCAAGGTCGACATCAACTGGGTGGGCACCACGATCGGCAGCCATACAGGCCCCGGCACCGTGGCGCTGTACTTCTGGGGAGGCGAGCGCACTGCCTAGGCTCGGACTCGAGGAACTGCGGAAGCGGTTCTCAAACGACAGGTTCGCCACCGTGGCCATGGGAGCCGTCATCGACAGCGCCGAACCCGATATGTCGGTTGTGTCGTTGGAGCTTTCGGATATACACCGCAACGCTTCTGGCGGCATCATGGGCGGCGTGGCTTTCACCCTTGCAGACTTCGCCTTCTCGGTCGCGTCTAACCAGGAAGACCACCTGGTGGTGAGCGTGAGCAGCACGATCGAGTACGTTGGCATGGTGAAGGGGACAAGGCTCATCGCCCGCGCCAGGCCCGACAGGATCGGCAAGTCGCTCTGCTTCTATACGATCGAGGTGGAGGACGACCTTGGCAACCTGGTGGCGGTGGTTACCATGATCGGCAAACACACAAGCGTGCTGCTCGATATGCCGCAATAGCTTATATATAAGGGGGAGGGGGACAACCCGTTTGGGCTGTCCCCCTCGTCTGTGTAGGCATTGGTATGGTTGCTGGATGGTTAGGAGCCTATTGCAGCCGAGCTTCGAATCCTCCCAGACGCATCGGGTGAATGCGTCTGCGGGTGTGGAGAATCCTGAAGCTCGCGGATGATGCGGCTAGCCGATGGTAAGCTTCTTGACCTCGGGCTTCTCGTCAACGTGCTTGGGCATGTCCAGGGTGAGAACTCCGTCTTCGTACTTGACGGTGATGCCATCCACGTCGATGTTGCTCACGTCGAAGCTCCTGCTGTAGGAACCGAACGAACGCTCGCGGCGGATGTAGTTGCCGCCCTCGTCCTTCTCGTCGCACTCGCTCTTGCGCTCAGCCTTGATGGAGAGGATGTCGCCATCGACGGAAACCTCGATGTTCTCCTTGTCGAACCCCGGGAGGTCGGCTTTCAGCACGAAGCCATCGCCGGTATCCCTGATGTCGGTCTTGAAGGAAATCGCGGAAGTCGAGCTCTGGTTGAGCAGGCTCTTCTCAAGCTCGTCGAAGAGCGCGAACGGGTTGTAGGTCCTTCTGTTAAGTGGCATGATCTCGTACATATCTATTCACTCCTGTCTGTGACGTTTGGTATACTTCTATCTGACCAAGTCAGATAATAAGACATTTAATTGACCAAGTCAAGTACTTTTGGAGAAAATATGAGTCGGTTTCTGATAGATTACATTACAGCCTTGCACGAAGACTTCGAATCCTACTGCGCGGTGAAGCTCGATGGATGCGGTATCACGCAGGGGCAGATCGCATTTATCGTTTACATAGGCGACCATCCGAATTGCTCGCCGTCGGAGCTTTCGACAGAGGTCAGCGCCGACAGCGGCTATACGGCACGCTCGATCAAGAAGCTTGTGGAAGCCGGGCTGGCGCTGAAGCAGCAGCAGGAAGCGGACAGGCGCGCGTATTCGCTCAGGCTCACGGAGCTGGGCATGAGCATGTTCGAACAATGCAACAAGCTGCACGAGCAATGGGAGCAGCAGATTACGGGAGGTCTGGAAGCAGCTGAGCGTGAATCGTTGCTGGAACTGCTGCGAAAGCTAGGAATGTGAGCGTTGAGATATAGCGGGAAGATGGAAGCTTTCATATGAGGGTCTGATTTGCGATTTAAGACCCCGTTTTGCTGGCGCACATAACGATAGTTGACAAACGGCGCGCTAAGCTAGAATCCGTGGCTCCCCTAAATCTGATATCTCAATATAAGTCTGATAATATATCTTATGTAAAGTTATGAATGTAAAGGAAAAGGCGGCAACCCTGCTCGGCTGCCGCCTTTCCAAGTTCCCTATTTGGCTACTATGTTGACCAGCTTGCCCGGGATGTAGATTTCCTTCTTGATGCCCTTGCCCTCGATTTGCGCAGCAACGAGAGCCTTCGCGTCTGCGAGCACCGCATCTTCCGCAGCATCGCTCGACACGTTCATGCGGGCCTTGATCTTGCCGTTTACCTGCACAACGATCTCGACCTCGTCCTGCTTTGCAAGCTCCGGGTCGAACTCGGGCCACTCGGCATCGTTGACCGAACCATCGCAGCCCAGCACGCCATGCCAAAGCTCTTCCGCCATATGAGGTTCGATCGGCGAAATGAGCAGAACCAGGGTTCGAGCCACCTCGCCGCAAAGCTCTGCGTCGCGCAGCTCGGCAGGCACCTTGAGGTAAGCGTACGAAGCGTTCACGAGCTCCATGAGAGCGGCTATGGCGGTGTTGAAGCCGAAGCGCTCCATGTCATCGGTAACCTTGCCTATCACGCGATGCATCTCGCGCTGCAGGTTCTTGGCCTCCTTCGCAGCAGCATCTGCATCGATCTGGGTATCGGCCTGCTGGCCCGATGCGTCGTCGCCAGATCCTGTGAGGATGTGGATGAGCCTCCAGACCCTGTTGGTAAACCTCCACATGCCCTCGAGGCCCTCCTGCGACCATATGAGGTCCTTGTCGGGCGGAGCCATGAACAGGATGTAGGCCCTCACGGCATCGGTGCCGTAGCGCGCGATCATGTCTTCCGGAGCGATCACGTTGCCAAGCGACTTCGACATCGTGCGACCCTGCTCGTCCTTCACCATGCCCTGGCAGAGCAGGTTGGTGAAAGGCTCGTCGAAGTCCAGCATCCCTAAGTCGCGCAGCACCTTGGTGAAGAAGCGGCTGTAGAGCAGATGCAGGATGGCATGCTCGATGCCGCCGATGTACTGGTCGACCGGCATATAGCGGTTCACGGCCTCCTTGGCGAAGGGCAGCTCAGCATTGTGCGGGTCGGTATAGCGCATGTAGTACCAGCTTGAGCAGGTGAAGGTGTCCATGGTGTCGGTCTCGCGCTTGGCAGGAGCGCCGCACTTGGGGCACGTGCAGTTCACGAACTCTTCGTGCGTGGCAAGGGTCTCCCCTGCGCTCAGGTCGATGTCCTTCGGAAGCATCACGGGCAGGTCCTCTTCGGGTACAGGAACCACGCCGCATTTCTCGCAGTGGATCGCGGGAATCGGGTTGCCCCAGTAGCGCTGGCGCGAGATGAGCCAGTCGCGCAGGCGGAACTGCACGCTGAGCTTGCCCTTGCCCTGCTTCTCGAGGTCGGCGATGATCGCGTCCACCGCTTCGGAGTGCTTGCCGCCGGTGAGACCGGTGTATTTGCCGGACTGCACCAGGATGCCCTCCGCCTCGTAGGACTTCTCCCAGTCCACGCTGGTGACCTTGCGCTCCTGCACGCCGTCGAGCTGCTCGAACAGCGGGTCGTCTTTGCCTAGGATGATCGGGATGATGGGTAGGTCGTACTTGCGGGCGAACTCGAAGTCTCGCTGGTCGCCGCAGGGCACTGCCATCACGGCGCCGGTGCCGTAGTCCGAGATCACGTAGTCGGCCACCCATACGGGCACCTTCTCGCCGTTCACCGGGTTCACCACGTAGCGTCCCGTGAATGCGCCGTGCTTCTCGTGGTCGCCCTGTGCTCGCTCTACCGCAGTGACCTTCTGGGCCTCCTCGATCACGGTCTTCACGTCGGCTTCGTACTGCGTGCCCTCGACCATTTCGAGAAGTCCGTCATAGTCGGGCGCCAGCAGGAAGAAACTGCATCCAAAGAGCGTGTCGGGCCTTGTGGTGAACACGGTGATGTCCACGTCGGTCGGGTTGCCGTCGGCATCGCAGAGCGTGAAGTCCACTTCGGCACCCTCGGAGCGGCCGATCCAGTTGGCCTGCATCTGCTTCACGCGCTCGGGCCATCCGGGAAGCTTGTCGAGGTCGTCGAGCAGCTCCTGCGCGTAGTCGGTGATCTTGAAGTACCACTGCGTGAGGTCGCGCTTCTCGACCTCGCTGTCGCATCTCCAGCAGCGGCCCTCGGTTACCTGTTCGTTGGCCAGCACGGTCTCGCATCCCGGGCACCAGTTCACGGGCGAGTTCTTGCGCTCCACCAGACCCTTCTCCCAGAACTTCTCGAAGATCCACTGGCCCCAGCGGTAGTACTCGGGGTCGCAGGCCACCACGGTGCGGTTCCAGTCGTACGAGAAGCCCATGCGCTTGAAGCTGGCCTTCTGCGTGTCGATGTTGGCGTAGGTCCACTTGGCAGGGTGGCTCTTGTGCTTGATGGCGGCGTTCTCGGCCGGCAGTCCGAAGGCGTCCCAGCCCATCGGATGCAGCACGTCGAAGCCCTTCATCTTGGAGTAGCGCGCGATCACGTCGCCTATGGTGTAGTTGCGCACATGGCCCATGTGGATGTCGCCCGACGGATACGGGAACATCTCGAGCACGTACTTCTTGGGCTTTGAGGAGTCCTGCTTTACCTCGAAGGCGTTGGTATCTTCCCAAACCTTCTGCCACTTCTCCTCTATCTGGCTGGGTTCGTAATCTGGTATCACCGTGAATCTCCCGTTTTGCCTGTTTGCAATAGTAGGCTGGACTGCCGACACCAATCCGCAAGTCCGAGCCTCTCCTACCTGTAGTTTCCGCCTGCTGCCGACACGGAGTCCTTGAGCAGCACGTCGTGCGAGCCGCCCTCAACGATGGAGGTCGAGCTGATGAGCGTGATCTTGGCCTTCTTCTGGAACTCCGGAATGGTGATGGCGCCGCAGCTGCACATGGTGGCCTTCATCTTGGCCAGCGTAACGCCCACGTTCTCCTTTAGCGAGCCTGCGTAGGGCACGTAGGAATCCACGCCCTCTTCGAAGGCCATGCCGCTGTTCTGGCCGATGTCGTAGCGCTGCCAGTTGCGGGCACGCGCCGAACCCTCGCCCCAGTACTCCTTCATGTAGCTGCCGTTCACGTTCACGCGTGCAGTGGGGCTTTCGTCGAAGCGGGCGAAGTAGCGGCCCAGCATCAGGAAGTCGGCTCCCATGGCAAGCGCCAGCGTCATATGGTGGTCGTAGACCATGCCGCCGTCGGAGCACACGGGCACGTAGATGCCGGTCTCCTCGTAGTACTTGTCGCGCTCTCGGCACACGTCGATGATCGAGGTGGCCTGGCCACGGCCGATGCCCTTCTGCTCGCGGGTGATGCAGATCGAGCCTCCGCCGATGCCCACCTTCACGAAGTCGGCGCCGCATTCGGCCAGGAAACGGAAGCCCTCGCCGTCAACGACGTTGCCGGCGCCTACGCGCACGCTGTCGCCGTACTTGGCGCGAATCCACGAGAGGGTGCGCTTCTGCCACTCGGTGAAGCCCTCGGAGGAGTCGATGCACAGCACGTCCACGCCGGCGTTCACCAGCGCGGGAACCCTGTCCTCGTAGTCGCGGGTGTTGATGCCCGCGCCCACCATGTAGCGCTTGTGCGAGTCCAGCAGCTCGTTGGGGTTCTCCTTGTGCGAGTCGTAGTCCTTGCGGAACACCATGTAGAGCAGGTTGTCGTTGTCGTCAACGATGGGAAGCGCGTTGAGCTTGTGGTCCCAGATGATGTCGTTGGCGGTCTTGAGCGTGGTGTCCTTGCCGGCAACGATGAGGTCGGACCTGGGTGTCATGAAGTCGCTCACCTTGGCATCGAGCGACATGCGGCTGAGCCTGTAGTCCCTGCTGGTCACGATGCCCACGATCTTGCCATGGGCCGATCCATCCTCGGTTACGGGCATGGTGGAGTGCCCCGACTTCTCCTTCAGGCGCACGACGTCCTCAAGGGTCATGTCGGGCGAGATGTTGGAATCGCTCTCCACGAATCCGGCCTTGTAGTCCTTGACCCTGGCCACCATCGCGGCTTCGTCTTCGACGGTCTGCGAGCCGTAGATGAAGGAGAGTCCGCCCTCGGTTGCCAGCGCGACCGCCATCTTGTCGTCGGATACCGACTGCATGATGGCCGAGACCATGGGGATCGAGAGGCTCAGCTCGGGCTCCTCCCCCTTCTTGAATTTGACCAGAGGCGTCTTGAGGCTCACTTTGTCGGGCACGCACTCCGAAGAAGAGTATCCGGGCACCAGAAGGTACTCGTTGAAAGTATGTGCAGTTTCCTCATAGAAGTAAGCCATGTTTCCTCCTTGTTCGATCGCTACTGTCCAAAGCGGCTCGCGTCTCTTGCCGGACGCGCCGCAACGTTCGCTGTCTGCCGGCTCGGCTCTCGCCTCGCCTACCCCACCAGCCTTATGAGCTGCGGGCTGCTGATGATCACGTCCGTCTGCATGACCCTCTCGATTGCGCTCTGCACGTCCTTCTCCAGGGCGTCGTGGGTGATCACCACGAGGTCGGTGGTCCTGCCGTCGCCGCCGCGCTGCACCACCGACTTGATGGAGATGCGGTGCTTGGCGAAGCATTCTGCGATGGTGGCGAACACGCCAGGCTCGTCGAGCACGGGGATGCGGATGTAGTACTGCGTGCGCAGCTCGTCGATGGGCACTATGTCGAGCTTGTCGGTGCAGGTGCAGCCACGGAACGTGGTCACCCCGTCGGTGATGAGCTTGGCAGTCTCGATCACATCTCCCATGACGGCCGATGCGGCGGGGCCGGATCCCGCGCCCTCTCCGAAGAACATCGCCTCGCCCACGAAGTCGCCTACCATGTAGATGGCGTTGAACACGCCGTTCACAGTGGAGAGCTGATGTCCGAGCGGCAGCATCGCGGGATGCACTCGGATGTCGATGCCGTTGGGCGTGCGGTTGGCGATGGCAAGCAATTTCACGGTGTAGCCCATCTCCTGGGCGAACTCCAGATCCATGGGATGAATCGAGGTGATTCCCTCGGTGTGCACGTCGTCTATGGTGATGCGCGAGTTGAACGCGATGGATGCCAAGATCGCGATCTTGGCCGCCGCGTCGAAGCCCTCCACGTCGGCCGAGGGATTTGCCTCGGCGTAGCCCTTGCGCTGTGCCTCGCGCAGAGCGTCGCTGTAATCTAGGCCATCCTCCCCTATCCGGGTGAGCATGTAGTTGGTGGTGCCGTTCACGATGCCCATCACGCTGGAAATGGAGTTGGGGGTAAGCGAGTGCTTCATGGGTCCGATGATCGGGATGCCGCCTCCAACGGAGGCTCCGAACAGCACCGAAACGCCGTTGGCTGCAGCCGCGTCGAACACCTCGTGTCCGCAGCTGGCCATGAGAGCCTTGTTGGCCGTGACCACGTGCTTGCCGGAGTTGAGCGCTCCCAGCACGTAGTCTTTAGCAGCTGTGGTGCCGCCCACCAGCTCGATAACGATGTCGATGCTGTCGTTGGCGTAGATTTCTTCCGCTGTTTCGACGTAGATGTCGTCGATGCCCAGGTTCTCGGCACTTTCCCTTCTTCTCGAAGTGCAGGCCACGAGCCGAAGGTCGATTCCCTGATGTTTCACGAGGTCGTCGTGGTGCTTGCGGATGATGTCCACCACGCCGCCACCGACGGTTCCAAGTCCTATGAGTGCCAAGTTAACGGGGCGCATCTAGCCTCCAAATCAGAGTCGTTCCAAATCCAACGGCCGCGTCTCGTGGGCGCGGCATAGCTTGCGTGCTTATTCCACTTCGCAGGACATGAGGTCCTCGTAGGTCTGCGCCCTCAGCACCGTTCTGTACTTGCCGTCCTTCACGAAGGCCACGGCGGGCTTGGTGGCCGAGTTGTAGTTGGACGACATGCTGTAGCAGTACGCGCCGGTCGCGAATATGCAGATGGTGTCGCCCTCTTCGCAGGGCTGCAGCGAAGCGTTCTCGATGAGCACGTCGCCCGATTCGCAGTGCTTGCCCACGATGGTGTACACGTCGGTGCGGGGATAGAAGGCCTTGTTGGCCACGATCGCCTCATACTCGGCTCCATAGAGGGCGGTCCTGATGTTGTCGCTCATGCCGCCATCTACCGGCACGAACGTGCGTACGCCCTCGATGGTCTTGGGGGCACCGGCCCTGTAGCAGGTCACGCCGGCATTGCCCACGATGGAACGGCCGGGTTCGAGCGCCACCAGCGGCATGGGGAAGCCGATCTGCTCGCAATAGCCCTTCATCTTGTCGCAGATGAGCTTGGTGTAGTGTTCGATCGAGGGCGGCTCCTCGTCCTTGGTGTAGGCGATGCCCAGGCCTCCGCCGAGGTCGATTTCGTCGGCCGTGTAGCCAAGCTCCTCGCGAACCTTGTTCGCGAAGTCCATCACGACCTCGACCTCCTTCTCGTAGGGTTCGAGGTTGAAGATCTGCGAGCCGATGTGAGCCATGAAGCCGGCCAGTTCGATGTGCTCGGAATCCAGAACGGCCTTCGTGGCCTCCATGGCCTCTCCCGATGCGATGCTGATGCCGAACTTGGAGTCCTCGTCGGCCGTCTGCAGGTAGGTGTGGGTGTCGGCATGGATGCCGGCCCTGAGCCTGATCATCACGCGCGGCTTGGCATCGAAGAGGTCGGCGTTGAGGTCGATCTTGGTGACTTCCTCCAGGTTGTCGACGATGATGATGCCCACGCCGTTCATGATGGCCATGGCGATCTCGTCTTCCGACTTGTTGTTGCCGTGGAACACGATGCGCTCCATGGGAAAGCCCGCTGCCTCGGCGATAGCAATCTCGCCGCCGCTGCAAACCAGCAGGTTGCAGCCCTCTTCCTCCACGATCGCCGACATCGCCTTGCAGAAGAAGGCCTTGGCGGCGTAGCTGATCCTGAACCTGTCGGTGTGAGCCGCCATTCCGTCGCGGTACTCGCGCAGCCTGGTGCGGATGTGCTCCTCGTCGTAGATGAAGAGCGGCGAGGTCGTGGTCTTGGGGAGCTTGGAAACGTTGACTCCCCCGACCCAGAGGTGCTTCTCGTGAATGTCGGAATCGTCCACCTTGGAGGTGATGGGCCAAACCCGTTCGAGTGCCTCCGCCTTGATACCGTCGCCCTGCTTCGGCGCCGCCTCATGGGTCGTCATGACCTGCTCCTTCCGGCCGGAAACCCGGCTCCTATCGTCTGCTTATCCGGGCGTTCAGCCAGCCGCCCGGCACGAATGCAATTTCGGTTTGTACTACTCTACGCTGTCCGCCGCTGCAAGCATCCAACGCAAATGCCGTTCGGCTGCCTACATTCTCTCCGGAGCGCTCACGCCCAGAATCCCCAGCGCGCATGCGATCACGTTCTTCGCTGCATCGGCCAGGTAGAGCCTGGCATCCGACAGCTCGGGCTGGTCGTCTATCACTATCTGGCAGTTCTTGTAGAAGTGGTGGAAGGCCGCCGCCAGCGACTCTGCATAGTGGGTGAGCCTGTATGGCGCATAGTCGCGCGCCGCGTTCTCCACCGTCTCGGCGAACTCCGAGATCTTGCGGGCAAGGTCCAGCTCTGCAGGATCGGTGAGGAGCGAGAGGTCGGCATCGTCGCGCACCGGGCGTGCGGCCCTGCGCTCGATCGAGCAGATGCGCGCGTGCGCGTACTGCACGTAGTACACGGGATTCGAGGAGTCCTGGCTCACCGCCACGTCGATGTCGAAGTCGATGGCCTGGTCGGTGGACTTCGAGAGCATGATGTACTTGGTTGCATCGGCTCCCACGTCCTCGATCAGCTCCTCGAACGTGACCATCTCGCCCGTGCGCTTCGACATCCTCACCGGCTCGCCGCCGCGCAGCAGGTTCACGAGCTGGCCCAGCAGCACGTCGAGCTTGCCGCCGTTGCCCAGCGCCTGCATCGCGCCCTGCATTCGGCACACGTAGCCGTGGTGGTCGGCGCCCCAGATGTCGATCACGCGGTCGAAGCCGCGTGCGAACTTGTTGTAGTGGTAGGCGATGTCGGGGGTGAAATAGGTGTATAGCCCGTCGGACTTTACCAGCACGCGGTTCTTGTCGTCGCCGAACTCGGTGGTCCTGAACCACAGCGCGTCCTCGTCGTGGTAGGTGTAGCCAGCGTCGCCCAGCTTGTCGAGCACGTGGTCGATCTGCGACTTGCCGTCGTCGCCCTTCTCGTAGAGCGAGCGCTCCGAGAACCACACGTCGAACTCCACGCCGATGCTGGCCAGCACCTGCTTCATGTGGTCGAGCATCATGGCGTAGCCTCGCTCGCGGAACTCGAGCTGCCTGGCCTCCGGATCGGCATCCAGCCACTTCTGGCCGTCCTCGTCGAGGATGCGCTTGGCGATGTCGGTCACGTAGGCCCCGCCGTAGCCTCCCTCGGGAATCTCGGCTTCAACGCCGCATTGCTGCAGGTAGCGGGCCTCAATCGAGAGCGCGAAGTTGCGCATCTGCGAACCGGCGTCGTTGATGTAGAACTCGCGCTCGACCTTCCAGCCTGCATGCTCGAGCAGGTTGCCAAGCGCATTGCCCAGAGCCGCCCAGCGTCCGTGCCCCACATGCATGGGGCCTGTGGGGTTGGCGCTCACGAACTCGATCTGCACGCTGCGGCCTTGTGCGATGTCGCACTTTCCGAAGTCGCTGCCCTGCTCGCGGGCCTCGCGCAGCACGTCGTGGAGCGCGCCGTTGGAGAGGGTGAGGTTGATGAAGCCGGGACCTGCGATCTCGATGGAGTCGACTAGGCCGCCGGTGGGAATGTG
>CAVFRF010000008.1:0-6578 GCA_963624975.1 Bacteroidaceae bacterium | reverse complement strand
GTGGACCTGCCAGTGCGGCGCGCAGAACACGGGTAACTTCTGCGGCAACTGCGGTTCGGCCAGGCCCGCCCCCGCCACAGGCCCGTGGACCTGCCAGTGCGGCGCGCAGAACACGGGTAACTTCTGCGGCAACTGCGGTACCCGCCGCCCGTAACCGCTGGCAAGGAGCGTTTGGAGTCGCGAGAAGGACTCAAGAATAGCCGGTATGCCAGGTGCCAGCGTGGGGTGTGTCTGAACGGCCACTTTTGGCCGAAGGCCAATCTGATCCGTTCAGATATACCCCGCGATGGCACCCCGGGAGAGCCTCGGCAAAAAAGTGCCCGCGTAAGACGATCGAGCGTTTCCAGATACGAGCTGCACCAGACGATAATTTGCAGAAATGCGTTGCAGATTTGCGATTGGTGCTGATTCCGACTGATTTTGAATGTACTCAAAGTATCTTCATGACGATATTTTCGAAAGATAATGAACAAAAACGGCAATATTGTTCATTATCTTTACCCTTCAAGAAGGACTGCGGCGAGATTTACGTCTCCCGAGATGGAGCAATTTGCGACAACCGTGAATCTGCAACACAAAACTGGAAAAAATGCCTCTGCTATCTGCGATAGTCGCAAATTTGCAGCATCTGGGGATTGTGACGCTGGAGATCGCAATCGTTGCTCTCACATCTTCGTCATCTTGGCGACACGATATGCAGCGACCAGTTTTTTCTCGTCGACATCTAGTCCTTCGATAGCACGTATTTCATCTGGGACCTTTACTCCATCCAGATTCAACGTTACGATTTGCTCCTTATTCGAGGATTTTTGATCGAATGCCGCGTCCTCAAAGTCTTGTCCAGCATATGCGCAACGGCCTGATTCATATCAGATCAAAACGCTCTTCTTTGAGCGCCTTGACATCGACGTTGCCGCCAGGGTTGCTGGGGCACAAGCCGAACATCCCATAGAACATCGTGGAGGACAGGCGGCTAAGGGTGTCCGAGTTCCGCATGCTGATCAGCCCTGCGTTTGCAGCGCGCCTCAGGGCAATCAGCTCGCAGTTGCTCCCCCAAACAATCTTGTCTAAGTGCCCGCGCCAGACGGTCTGTCCGACGCGGGCACTTCTGCAAAATCCTCGTTCTTCTCTATTTCACGATGTAGATCGGCTTCTTGCTCGCCGAATTGATGGCCATGAAGCCTCCGACGAAGCCGGCTATTCCGAGTGCCGCCACCACGATTTCGCCGGCAGTCAATCCGCCGAAGATGCACACGACCATCGTGAGGATGCCTCCGACGACGATCTCGGCCAGATCCACGATTACCACGGTCATACGGCCTTTGCCGCGCTTCATGGCGTCTTCGGGCTTGATCCATGAGTAGTTGGGGCTCTTGCAGTCCATCACTATGCCCAGGCATGCGTTGAAGAAGGTCAGGCCGCCCGCGAGCAGCAGAATCTCGATCGCGCCGATCAGGTCGATGGCACCCGTGGCGACCAGCGCGATTGCGGCAAATATCGCAGCCACGGCGGTCTGCAGCATGCTGGCATACACCTTGCTCATCAGCACGTCCTTGGTGCTAAGCGGAGCCGTGGCCATGATCCACGCATTGGGGCCCTCGATCGAAATCGCGCAAGCAGAGCTGGGGCTGGCAGACACCAGGAACGCGATGACCCACGGGAACACCACCGAGAGGAAGTCCATCGCAGCGGCAGCCGCGGATTCATCCAGGTGCCCGTACTGTATCACGAGCATGTTGATCGACGCATCGGATCCCATGACCGCCACGACGATTGCGAGCACGATGACCATCACGTTGCCGAACATGCAGTCGATCGCATACTGCGGGATGGAGAAGATGCGCTTGAACTCCATCTTGCACATTGCCATGAGGGGCGCACTCGAGCGCGTGGCAGAAGCGTCCAGCTTGACGGTGTGCCCCGAGAGACGGGATGCCAGGATTGCGTTGATGCGCAGGTAGAGGCGCGAGAACAGCTCGACCACGAGTGCAGGCACCGCGAAGGAGACGACAACGAAGAACACGCCCGAGAGCACCGCGCCCGACATCGAGTGGGCGATCCATGCGGAGAGCGGATACGCGTACGCGACCACCCTGACGGCAGAGACAGCCTGGTTGAGGGCGTCCATGCTGGCTTCGGGGGTCGAGAACGACGAGTGGCCGAACCAGAGCGTGTACATGAGCACCAGGGCCACCATGCCGACCACGATGTAGACGAGGCTGGAGTAGCGGAACCTCGACGAGAACAGCGAGACCGCGAAGGCGATCAGGATGCCCAGGCTCACCGGCACCATGGGGGTGAGCAGCACGCACACCAGCAGGAACAGCGCCTGCAAAGCGGTGCCCTGTGCCACGACAAGGTACGCGATGCACATCGGCAGCATGATCGCTATGGACCACAGCACCTGGTAGAGGAAGAACGCCGCGATCTGCGACATGGTCATCACGCGCGTCGAGATGGGCAGCGACATGCGGAAGTCGAGGTCGCGCTGTCCGAACAGAACGCCGCCGGCCTGTCCGACGGTGAGCAGGAGCGCCACCACCGACTCCACCGTTGCGGCGAGCGCCGGGGTGGACGACGGGTCGCTGAACGACAGGAAGATGCCCAGACCAGCCGACACGGTGATGGCCACCAGCATGATGAGAATCGTCTTGAGCGACGTGAGGATGGTGAGGGCGATGGCCCCGCCGTTGTCTTTGGAGTAGAGACCCAGCGCAGAGAGTATCGATTGCGTGCGAACCCTCATGAGGAGCTTGAACGCGGTGGCAGACGAGACCCCTGGCGCGGGTTCGATCGCGGGCGCAGCCGTGTTGGCCACGCTGGAGTTGAGCGAGTTGTCGGTCATCCTAGCCCCTGCGCTTTCCGAAGAGTCCGGACTTCTGCGCGGGCTGCTCGGCCGCGGGCGCGTCCTGCGCGGGCTGGTAGCCGGCCGGAGTCGTGTTGGCGGCCGACGCGTCCTCGATGAGTCCGAGGAACACCTCTTCGAGCGACTCGTCGCCTCGCACCGCCTCGGTCTCGCCGCATGCCAGCAGCTCGCCGGCCTTCAGAATCGCGACCTTGTTGCAGAGCTTCTCCACGACCTCCAGCACATGCGACGAGAAGAACACCGCGCCTCCGCGCGATGCGGTCTCGCCCATCATGAGCTTAAGCTCGTGGCTTGCCAGCGGGTCGAGGCCCACGAAGGGCTCGTCGAGCACCAGCAGCATCGGATCGTGCAGGAACGCGCCGATGAGCACCAGCTTCTGCTTCATGCCGTGCGAGTACGAGGATGCCATGGAGCCGAGCGCCTGCGCCAGCCCCAGCCGCTCCGCGTATTCCGAGATGCGCTTCTGGCGGACGCCGGACTCGACGCCGAACACGTCGGCCACGTAGTTGAGATACTGGATGCCGGTCATGAAGTCGTACACGTCGGGATTGTCGGGCACGTAGGCCATGCGGCGCTTGCATTCCACCGGCTGGTGCTCCACGTCGAAGCCGCACACCTCGATCTGGCCCGAATCCATGGGCTGCGCGCCCACGATCGACCTGATGAGGGTGGTCTTTCCCGAACCGTTGTGACCGATGTAGCCGAACACGTCTCCGGCCTCCACCGAGAGCGACAGGTCTGGAACCACGAGCTTGGGTCCGTAGGACTTCCTGTAGTGGCTCACGTTTAGAACGAGGTTGGACATCGGCTTTCATCTCCTATTCACGTCGCGCCGAAACACTGCACTAGCCAACCCTAGATTATGCCCTAAAGCAGCGGATATAAAGCTTATAGGTTCAATTAATGGGTGATTGCAGTCCGGAAGCTTAGACGACTCGCCAGGTGCCCGTGCGGGGAATTTGCAAGTCTCCGCCTTATCTTCTCGAAGCTCCGCCTGGGATGCCCTGTGCGGGACATACCATAACGGCTCAGGCTGGGCTTTACAGCCAGAAGTCGCCGTTACGGCACGCCCCGCACGGGGCCCCGGCGACTCAACCATAATGTTATTGAGGACTCTCCAGGTGCCGACGTGGGGTGTGCCTTAGCGGCGACTTCTGCAGCGAAGCGAAGCCTGAGCCGGTAAGGTATGCCCCGCGGCGGCACCCCGGGGGATTCTCAACCTCTACCTCACGATGTAGTCGAAGGCGATGCGCGGGGTGCCGTCCCAAATATGGATGATGCCGCACTCGCGGAAGCCGTAGGACCTTATGGCGGCCAGCATCGAGGCGTTGCAGGCATGGGTGTCGATGCGCAGGTAGTCGGCGTGCTGGGTGCAGAAGTCGAAGCAGGCACGCGACAGACCGTGCACCTTGCCCCACGATGCCAGCCTATGGATCGTGGAATAGGGAGCGTCCTGGCTCCAGTCGCCCTGCTCGATCACTCCATAGGTGGAGTCTTCGCCTGCGATGAGCGAGAAGGTGCCCAGGATGTCGCCATCGTCGTCGAACACGAAGCGCTGCGAGTTGGCGATCTCGGACTCCACGATTTCGAGGGACGGATAGTCGTCGGGCCACTGCGTGCCGTTGCCGTTGGCGCGCATGTACTCGCGAGCGTGGACGAAGATGTCCATCAGCTCCGGAATCTCTGCCGACGATGCTTCCCTTATCCTCATCAAAGCGCGTTCTCCCCAAATCTCGCAACGCGATGCGCTTGCCTGCCACAGCTCGCGTCTCGCATCCAATCGCTTTTTGCCAAACGAGATGATACCCGATATCCCCGCGCTCGCGTTTGCCGTGCGCGGGCGGCGGGTGCGGGCGGCATGGCTCGCTATGGGAAAATATGCAGCACGTATCGCGATGGAAAGGGCGCAAGATGGCAGAGTTCATTTACCAGATGTACAAGGCGCGCAAGGCGCATGGCGACAAGGTGATCCTCGACGACGTTACGCTGTCGTTCTACCCCGGGGCCAAGATCGGCGTGGTTGGACCCAACGGCATGGGCAAGTCCACCTTGCTCAAGATCATGGCGGGACTCGAGGAGGTTTCCAACGGCGATGCCAGGCTCACCCCGGGCTACACCGTGGGCATTCTTCAGCAGGAGCCGCCGCTAGACGACGACAAGACGGTAATCGAGAACGTGCGGCTCGCGTTTGGCGACGTGATCGCGAAGGTCGAGCGCTTCAACCAGATCGGCGCCGAGATGGCCGACCCCGATGCCGACTTTGACGCGCTCATGGACGAGATGGGCACTCTGCAAGACCAGATCGACGCGGTGGGCGGCTGGGACATCGACAGCAAGCTCGGCCAGGCCATGGACGCGCTGCAGTTGCCCGATTCCGACATGCCGGTGAAGGTGCTGTCGGGCGGTGAGCGCAGGCGCGTGGCGCTTTGCAGGCTGCTGCTGGAGGCACCCGACCTGTTGCTCTTGGACGAGCCTACCAACCACCTCGATGCCGAGTCGGTGCTGTGGCTCGAGCACTTCCTGCACAACTACCCCGGCGCCGTGCTGGCGGTGACCCACGACCGCTACTTCCTCGACAACGTGGCCGAGTGGATCTGCGAGGTGGACCGCGGGCACCTCTACCCCTACAAGGGCAACTATTCCACGTATCTCGAGACCAAAGCCGCGCGCATTGCAGCACAGGGGCAGCGCGACTCCAAGCTCGCCAAGCGCATGGAGGCCGAGCTGGAATGGGTGCGCTCCTCCCCCAAGGCGCGTCAGGCCAAGAACAAGGCCCGGCTCTCGCGCTATGAGGAGATGGAGGCCGAGGCGCGCGCCAGCCAGAAGCTCGACTGGACCGACATCCGCATTCCGGTGGGTCCGCGTCTGGGTGCGAAGGTGCTGGAAGCCCAGCATCTGCACAAGGAATACGACGGCCGCGTGCTCATCGACGACTTGAGCTTCACCCTGCCTCGCAACGGCATCGTGGGCGTGATCGGCCCCAACGGCGTGGGCAAGACCACGCTTTTCAAGACGATCGTGGGGCTGGAGCCGCTCACGAGCGGCGATCTCGAAGTGGGCGAGACGGTCAAGATCGCCTACGTGGACCAGAACCGCGAGGGCATCGACCCCGGCAAGAACCTGTGGGAAGTGGTGTCGGACGGCAACGACATGATGATGGTTGGCGAAACCGAGGTGCCCAGCCGCGCATATGTGGCGAGCTTCGGGTTCAAGGGCTCCGACCAGCAGAAGCCCGCCGGCGTGCTGTCGGGCGGCGAGCGCAACAGGCTCAACCTGGCGCTCACCCTCAAGCAGGGCGGCAACCTACTGCTGCTCGACGAGCCCACCAACGACCTCGACGTGGAAACGCTGTCGTCGCTCGAGTCCGCGCTGCTGGAGTTCCCCGGCTGCTCGGTAGTGATCTCGCACGACCGCATGTTCCTCGACCGCGTGTCCACGCACATCCTCGCCTGGGAGGGCACCGACGACAACCCCGGCAACTGGTACTGGTTCGAGGGCAATTTCGAGGCCTACCAGCAAGACCGCGAGTCGCGTCTGGGCAAGGACGCCTCCCAGCCCCACCGCGTCCACAGGAAGCTCACGAGGGACTAGTCGAAGAGGCTCGCCAGGTTTCGACCTGCAAGTCCCCGCGTTTTCTTCTCGAAACTCACCCTGGGGTGCCCTGCGCGGGACATACCATAACGGCTCAGGCTGGGCTTTACAGCCAGAAGTC
>CAVFRF010000007.1:0-11470 GCA_963624975.1 Bacteroidaceae bacterium | reverse complement strand
TCCACGACCTTGGCGCGCTCGCGCTCGTAGCCGGGCAGGTCTTCCAGCAGCTGCGGGTCGGGGTGCTTCACCGGCACCAGCTTGCCATCTTCGACCACGAACATGTTGTGCGTGGCGAACATGCCGTAGCCCCGGGTTGCAACGTGCTCCACGCGGTCGGCGTACTCGCCCGCGAAGTCGGCGCTGCGGGTCTGCCAGCGCGGCAGGTTGGCAAAGATCTCGCGGGCCCCGCTGTCCAGCTCTTCGAGCAGCTCGTCCAAGGTGAGCTGCCCCAGCTGGCCCAGGTACTCCAGCTCGCGGTCGGCCGCTTCGTCCATCAGGGGATTGGCCCGACGGCCCTCCACCGCGTACTTCATGATGTAGACGTTCTCGTCGTCCAACACAGCTTCCAGCAGATAGCTGGTCCAGCAGGTGCCATGCGCGAAGAGCCTGCGCTCGAACTCGGCCAGCGCCTCGAGCGCCGCCAGGTCGTCGTCGCCCTTCGCAAGGTGAAACATCGCGTCGCCCAGAGGCGCGACCACTGGGTCTTCCAGCAGGTTGCGAAACACCACCAGGCCGTCTAGCCCGATAAACCAGTCGTCTACGATCATCTTCCCAATCCCTCCAGATCGATGGAATGCCGGCAGCTCGCACGGCAGCTCGCACGACATTGTGCACCGTTCGTGCACTAACGCCGCATATTACCCGCATACAGGAAACAGCGGGCTTTCAAACTTTGCAAGATGCAATAATCACTTTAGCAGCATGGAGTTGAGGCTGCTAAACGATTGCGGTTAATGTTGCCTGTAACGAAGGAGATGTTCTAAATGGCAATTCAGAAGTACTACGACAGCGACTGCAACCTTGGAATCCTCGATGGGAAGACGGTTGCAATCATCGGATTCGGCAGCCAGGGCCATGCCCATGCCGAGAATCTTGCCGAGAGCGGCGTCAAGGTGGTCGTAGGCCTGCGCAAGGGCTCCTCGCACTGGCAGAAGGCAGCCGACTTCTCCGCTCAGAACCCCAACCTCCAGGTCGCCGAGGTCGCAGAGGCCGCCAAGGCCGGCGACGTGGTGATGATCCTGGCTCCCGACGAGCTGCAGGCCGACATCTACAAGCAGAGCATCGAGCCCAACCTCGAGGAGGGCAACGCCCTGGCATTCGCCCACGGCTTCAACATCCACTACAAGACCATCGTTCCTCCCGCGAACGTCGACGTGATCATGATCGCCCCCAAGGGCCCGGGTCACATCGTGCGTCGTCTGTACACCGAGGGCGAGGGCTGCCCGTCGCTCATCTGTGTCGAGCAGGACTACACCGGCCACGCCAAGGACGTCGCGCTTGCATATGCAGCCGGCATCGGCGCAGGCCGTGCGGGCATTCTGCAGACCACCTTCCGCGAGGAGACCGAGACCGACCTCTTCGGCGAGCAGGCAGTGCTGTGCGGCGGCGTGTCCGAGCTGATCCACGCTGGATTCGACACCCTGGTGGAGGCCGGCTACGAGCCCGAGATGGCCTACTTCGAGACCTGCCACGAGATGAAGCTCATCGTCGACCTCATCAACGAGGGCGGCTTCTCCAAGATGCGCTACTCCATCTCCAACACCGCCGAGTACGGCGACTACCGCACCGGCAAGCGCCTCATCACCGACGAGACCCGCAAGGAGATGAAGCAGGTGCTCACCGAGATTCAGGACGGCACCTTCGCTTCCGAGTTCCTCACCGAGATGAGCCCCACCGGCGGCCGCAAGGTCAAGTTCCTGGCCAAGCGCCGCATGGAGGCCGAGCTGCTCATCGAGAAGGTGGGCAAGGAGCTTCGCGGCATGATGAGCTGGCTCAAGAAATAGCTTTCGAGCTTGCGGCCGCGGTTCGCGCGGCGTGCGCGTAGCATCGAGCTTGCAGGGCCCGTCGTCCGAGTTGCGGACGGCGGGCCTTTTCGCGCCCTGTGCACATGCCGGGCGCGATGCGCGGGGCGCGTGCCCGCAGTGGTAAGGTATCGGGGTGGGCACCGCGCCTAGCGGTGCGAATCGACATTTTCTGGATGATATTCGAGGAGAAGCGATGCGAAGCGAAAACGTTACCAAGGGAAGCGAGCGTGCTCCCAACAGGAGCCTCTTCTACGCGTTGGGCTACACCGCGGAGGAGCTTGACAGGCCTCTGATCGGCGTGGTCTCGGCATATAGCGAGATCGTGCCCGGCCACATGAACCTCGACAAGCTGGCCGATGCCGTGAAGACCGGCGTGAGCATGGCCGGCGGCACCCCGATCCTCATCCCCTCGATCGGCGTGTGCGACGGCATCGCCATGGGCCACGTCGGGATGAAGTACTCGCTGGCGTCGCGCGAGCTGATTGCCGACAGCGTGGAGACCATGTTCATGGCCCATCAGCTCGACGGCTTGGTGCTCATCCCCAACTGCGACAAGATCGTGCCCGGCATGCTCATGGCCGCGCTGCGCATGGACGTGCCCACCGTGGTGTGCTCTGGCGGCCCGATGCTCGCCGGCAGGTATGGCGGCGAGGAGGTGAGCCTCTCCAAGATGTTCGAGGCCGTGGGCTCCTACAAGGCCGGCCTGATCGACGAGACGCAGCTCGAGGAGTGCACGCAGAACAGCTGCCCCGGATGCGGCAGCTGCTCGGGCATGTACACCGCCAACAGCATGAACTGCCTGTGCGAGGCCATCGGCATCGCGCTGCCCGGCAACGGGACGATTCCGGCCGTGTACGCCAAGAGGCTGCAGCTGGGCAAGCATTCCGGCATGGCCATCATGGATCTGGTGAAGAGGAACGTTACGGCTCGCCAGATCGTGAACGAGCGCAGCATCCGCAACGCGCTCACCTGCGATATGGCGCTGGGCTGCTCCACCAACACGGTGCTGCACCTGCTTGCGCTGTCGCACGAGGCCGGCTGCCCGATCGACCTGGCCATGTTCAACGAGATTTCGGCCAAGACGCCCAACATATGCCACCTGGCTCCGGCCGGCCCCACGCACATGCCCGACCTCTACGAGGCCGGCGGCATCGCGGCCGTGCAGTCGGAGCTTGCCAAGAAGGGGCTGCTCGACCTCGATGTACCCACGGTTTCGGGCAAGACGCTGGGCGAGAACATCGCAGGCGCCAAGGTGAAGGACCACAAGGCGATCCGCGACATCGACGATCCCTACACGCCCACGGGCGGCCTGCAGATCCTGTGGGGCAACATCGCGCCCGACGGCTGCGTGGTCAAGCGCAGCGCGGTGGCTCCCGAGATGCAGAAGCACACGGGCCCGGCCCGCGTGTTCGACTGCGAGGAAGATGCCATTGCCACCATCTACGCCGGCGGCATCCACGACGGCGACGTGGTGGTGATTCGCTACGAGGGACCCAAGGGCGGTCCCGGCATGCGCGAGATGCTCAATCCCACCTCGGCGCTTGCGGGCATGAAGCTCGACAAGACGGTGGCGCTCATTACCGACGGGCGCTTCTCCGGCGCGTCGCGCGGCGCTGCCATCGGGCACGTGTCGCCCGAAGCCGCGTCGGGCGGCCCCATCGGGCTGGTACAGGAGGGCGACTCCATCACCATCGACATTCCCAATGCGTCCATCACGCTCGAGGTGTCCGACGAGGAGCTGGAACGACGCCGGGCCGAGTACGTGCAGCCGCAGCCCAACATCACCACGGGCTGGCTGGCGCGCTATTCGAGGATGGTTACCAGCGCCGACAAGGGAGCGGTGCTGCTATAGAGCAATGTGTCGTTGCGGTGCGTGCGGGCGTGGATTCGCGCGCGCCGCAACGGCTACGGCTGGAACGTTTCGAAAGGAGGCGACATGGCCAAGGCAAAGAAAGACGACGGAAGGCACACGATCGCGCAGAACCGCAAGGCGCGCCACGACTACGACATTCTCGAGACCTTCGAGGCGGGCATCGCGCTCACCGGCACCGAGGTGAGGTCGCTTCGCGAGAACGGTTGCCAGCTTCCCGAGTGCTTCGTGATCATTCGCAAGCACGAGGCCTGGCTGGTGGGCGTGCACATCAAGCCCTACAGCCACGGCAGCTACAACAACGTGGATTCCGACCGCAACCGCAAGCTGCTGCTGCACAAGCGGCAGATCACGTACCTGCTGGAGAAGACCAGGGACAAGGGCATGGCCATCGTGCCGCTCTCGCTGTACTTCGACAAGAACGGCAGGGTCAAGGTCGAGATTGCCATCGCGCGCGGCCGCAAGCTCTACGACAAGCGCGACGCCATGGCCAAGCGCGATTCGCAGCGCGAGGTCGAACGCGCGCTCAAGGAGCGCTCGATGCGCTAGCGGCAGTGGGCTTACGGCGCTCATGGGGTCGCGCGGAATGCAGATCAGATAGCAAGCCAAGAGCCGGTCGTCCAACTCGATTGTCGAGGTGGACGACCGGCTCTTTTGTACTCGAATCCGTTTGATGCGCTCGCAAGGTGCAAAGACGCGATCAGCCTACCCCTCTACGGCTTCCAGGTCCTTGTGCACCTGGTAGATCCTGATGCCCGTGCGGTCCTCGATGAAGGGCTCGATCTGGTCGACCTCCATCTCGAGGGCCACCGCCAGCTCGTTGTCGATGATGTGCCCCACCTGCTCGTAGAACTCCTTGTCGGTGGCGATGGGATGCTGGCTGTGGGCCAGGCGCTCCTCGATGCGGTCGCGCAGCAGCTTGATGAACGGAATCAGCTCCTGCACCGTGCACTTCTTCACATAGTGGCGGTAGGAATCGCGCAGCTTGTTGTTGGTGGAGGCGCTGCCCTGACCGGGCATGTTGCGCCTGGGGTAGTGGCCGCTGAGCTTGGACTCGTCGAGCGGCTGGGTGCTCTGGATGCTGTCGATGAGGCCGAGCGCCTCGTCGCGGGTGAGCACCGGCTGCAGCAGCAGATCGAGCGACTTAACTGGAACGTAGAAGGTAAGGGCGTGCTCGTACAAGGCTTCGAGTATTAGATAATCGTCTTCGTCTATGTAGTTTTCTGCATAACCTGTGATCTGACATACATCGTGATGATAGACTACGTATTCGCCCTGCTCGTACATGCTGTTTCCTTTCAAACTTGATTGCGTATATCTTACCACTTTTTTAGAAAATTTTCTAAAAGGGGTAGATACACGGCGGCTTGCATGATATACTCAATCACTTGCATTCGAGCTGGAGCGGGAGGAGCACCGCAGCCGACCCGGATGCGCACCTTGAGAAGACGTCGATCGTTTCTTCTCGCATCCTTGGATGTGGGGGCGACTGGTTTCGACATAATAGCCATGAGGGAGGCAGCAAGCCGTGGTCTCCTCGCCACGCTAAACAGGGGTACCGTCAAATTTAATTGACAACAATCGTTATGCTCTCGCTGCTTAATTAATGCGGCGACGTCGACCTTGGGGATTCCCCGACTCTTGGAAGACGCCATTTAGGGGAATGCTCTCGCGCACGTAGCCTGTATGGCGCGGGAAAAGACTAAAACGGGCTAGGGAAGTCGCGGGTTGCCCGTGCACCGCGAACGACCGAAACTCGAGCACGAGGCTGAGCTTGGAGATACCGCCCAGGTGGCTGTTGTGGACCGGAGTTCGATTCTCCGCGCCTCCACCAGAATTGGAAACGCCGAACTCCCTCCTGCGGGGAGGCCGGCGTGTTTATAAGGCGACCTTCGCGGGTCGCCTTTCTTGTGTTCGAGCGCGTGCGATCTGCATGTAGCTTGCGCGCTCGACCTCTTTGCCATCGCGAATTCGTTCGGCTTGACAGTTTTTCGGGGTCGATGGTTCCAAAATGCCGACACATGACGGTTGCTGGGGGCGAGCTGGAGCCAGCTGGAGCCAGCTTGCCCGTTGTCATAGTTTAGAAAGCCCATTTTCGAAGGCTAGACACAACATATAGTGTTGCGAGTTTTTGCCCTCGCTTCTAAGCACTTGCACGGCCGTCATGTGATGGGGTTTTTGAACCGTTGAGGTCCGAATCCTGTCAAATCCTCTGCATACGGGCCAGCAGAGTGTCGGCCGGGCCGTGAATCTCGTTGTACTCGGCCAGCAGGTTGGCGATCGACACGTCGTTGAGGTTGAGGTGCTCGTTGTCGTCCCACAAGGCGCACACGTCTTGGGTGCCGTCGGTGTACTCGAGGTCGTCGAACTCGCTCGCAAGCACCACGGGCATGTCGGCGATGACCTGCATGACCTTGAGCCAGATGTCGTCGGCGGTGGGTGCCAGCTGCAGGAACTTAGAGGCATCGAGCGTCTCGGGCGGCATCGTGTGCGGCGGGTAGAGCGTGCCTGCGCCGTTGGTTGCCAGCAGGTCCATGCGCGGCTCGCCTATGTGCTCGCTATGCACGACCTCCCAGGAGTTGTAGGGGAGGAGCGCGCCGCTGGCATCGAAGTGCATCTGGCGCACGCGCAGGGCGTTGATGGCATTCGGGTGAGCGTCGTAGGAGCGCAGCAGCTTCTCGAGGCTGTCCGGCTCGTACACGAGGTCGTCGTCGAAGAACACCAGCACGTCGTCGGGGAAGGCGCGAAACGTGCACACGCTGCGCTTGTACGAGCGGATGTCGTCGTCGCACCACATGACCTCGAGGCCCATGTCGAAGAGACGCTCCATGCTCTTGGGAAGCTGTCCGTCGGGGAACTGCGACCTTGCGAGCCACAGCACGATGTGGTCGAACTTCTCGGTTTGCCCGGCAAGGCTCTCGACCGTGGGACCGATGGTGTCGAGCCGCATGGGGTAGGAGGTGAATGAGGCGATGACCTGCGGCGAGCGCTTGGCGACGGTGAGGCCGGCGGGCGATGTGGGCGCGGCGGCGGGCTTGTCCGTATCCACGGCAGAGCTGGCTCGTCTTGAATCGCGAAGCTTGCGCAAAGGCGACGTGAGCGTAGAGCCAACGCGCATCGAGGTACTGCTCTCCAGTTCGGCGATTCGCGCGTCGCGGGATGCGACCTGCTCCTCGAACTTCCAGCGGGCGATCGTGTTGCGCATGAGGAACAGGTCGAAGCCGGCTGCAAAATCCATGTTGCCCGCGATGCGGAACATGTCCGGCTCGTCGAGGTTCCAGATGCGTTCCTGCGCATGCACGATCATGTCGAAGAGCCGGCGGGAGAGGCATTTGCGGAAGTTGCCCTCGAGCTGGATGTCGAGAGCGCCGACGGATGCGGCGACTCGCCTCGCCACGGCTGCAACGTCGGCGGCCTCCGCAGCAAACGGCGTCTCTAGCGCAGCCGATGCGCTCGCACCCGTAGAGCCGAGCTGCCCGGGAGCACATGCGGCGGTCGCCAGCGAGTAGCCATCGAAGCCGCCAGCGAGCGCGAACGGGTTCTCGCCCGCCATCACGCGCTTAGCCAACGCGATGCATTTGACCCCGAACGCTATCCTCCCGGCAGCCACGGCAGCAGATTCCGACTTGCGCGGCTCCGGCATCGCTTGCCCATTTGCCATAGCCGGCAAGGCATTGGCTGTCGATTGCAACGATGCCGCCTCTGCGCCCTTTGCAAAAGCCGTGGCGTGTTGCTGCAAGAACGACGTGCGGATCAGCGGTGGCCAACATTGCGGGCGAAAGCCGTCGTCGTGCGTCTGAGTCTTGATGTAGAACTGCTGGCCGGTGAAGAGGCCGCAGTACTCGACGCTCGACCGTGGATCGCCGAACAGCAGCATGTCGAGGTCGCATTCCGCGCACTTGCGCATGAGCTGTGCGGGCGCATCTGGCTTGAGAATTCCCAGCTCGACGGCCTCTTCTGAAGAGAGAATCACATAAACCGACCCGCTGCCCAACGCATCGCCGATGCCCGCCTGCTCTGTTACGTTCCTGCCTGTTGCATCGACATCTGCAGTCCCGATGCCCGAGGCGGTGCCGAGTACCGCACCGCTGTAAGCTATCTCGGCGGCATTCGCAGGCACGAGCTTTTCGTCCACGAAAGTCACATAGTCGGCATCGGCGGCCTCGAGCGCTTCGCTGAGCGAAGCGGCAACGCGCCCGCGTTCCGAAAGCCGCCCGCTTTCGCTAGCGGGCGCTATCAGCGCCAACGAGGGGAGAACGTCTCCGTACTTGCTAACTGCTTCCATCGCAATTCCTCAATTTCTTGCGCCCCAGCCGATTGCCGGCCGGCAAATTCGAGCATGGTTTTCAAGGCTTCGCCGACCCGCTTTTGCTGGAACCCCAATATCAGCCTCAGCGCAGTATCCATCTGCGGCCATCGACTAGACGGATCGTTTGCGCAGGCTGTGGCGCACCGTGGTTTCCAGCTCACTAGTTTACGCTATCGAAGGCGGTGGGTTGTGCTGCCAGTGCATCGCGTCTGCAAATGCGCCCGTTCCGAAGGCATTGACACCCGGTAGCGTCGCGCGGATGCCAGCTCCTGCGCACCTGCCCGGTTCGAAGTCTGCGGGATAGCGAGTGCCGGATACGGTGGGCGTTTGTGCGCGCATGCTGTCGCCGCCGTGGAGTATCATTCAACAGGGTTGAGATGCTCGAGCACGTGGTTGCAAGTGCTGCTGGCGTGCGGTTCGGCGTTCGGATCGACGACAGTGCATCTCGAACTCTCGAGATCGATGCGCGCGGCTGGCGAAGCAACTTCGGAGCTGTACGCAAGAAGCAAACGCGAAACACGGGAGAGGGGCAACATGCTTTCCAACCAACGTTCCTATGGCAGAGAGGCAGACGGGCTGCGTCCGGTAAAGATCGAGCGCGGCGTGCTCAAGAACGCCTTCGGGTCGTGCCTCATCGAATGCGGCGACACCAAGGTGCTGTGCGCGGCCACGATCGAGGACTCGGTGCCCTCGTGGATGCGCGGCAAGGGCAAGGGCTGGGTGACCGCCGAGTACGCGATGCTGCCCGCGTCCACCGGCAAGCGCACGCCCCGCGAGACCAACGGCAAGAAGGGACGTTCGCAGGAGATCCAGCGCCTCATCGGCAGGTCGCTGCGCGCTGCGGTGGACATGAAGCTCCTGGGCGAGTGCACGGTCACAGTGGATTGCGACGTGATTCAGGCCGATGGCGGCACTCGCACCGCATCGATCACCGGCGCGTGGGTGGCTCTCAAAGACGCGCTGGACAAGTGGAAGAAGGCCGGCAAGGTTCGCGCCAACCCCGTGATCTCGCAGATTGCCGCGGTGAGTGTGGGCATGGTGGACGGCAGGCTGCTGCTGGACCTCGACTACCACGAGGACTCCAAGGCCGAGATCGACATGAACCTGGTGATGAATTCCAACCGCGAGTTCATCGAGGTGCAGGGCACGGGCGAGCGCGCCACGTTCGACAGGGCGAGGCTCGACGCGCTGCTGGACATCGGGCAGAAGGGCCTGGACGAGCTTCTGGCCAAGCAGCTCGAGGTGCTTGGCGAGCAGGACGGAGGCCAGGCATGATGAGCGACGCACGCGCTGCAGGGGACGGCGCAACACAGACCATAGTGGTGGCCACCTCGAACGCCCACAAGGTGGCCGAGATCATGCGCATCATCGACATCGAGGGCGTGAAGTTCGTGCCGCTGTCGGAGCTGGGCAGCTTCCCCTCTCCGGTGGAAGACGGCACGACGTTCATCGAGAACGCCCGCATCAAGGCCATGGCCGCCCACGAGGAGACGGGCCTTGCCGCGATTGCCGACGACTCGGGCATCGTGGCGGACGCGCTCGACGGCGCGCCTGGCATCTACTCGTCGCGCTATAGCGGCGACGAGGGCAACGACGATGCCAACAACGCCAAGCTGCTCGCCGATATGGAGGGCAAGGCCAACCGCACGGGCAGGTTTACCTGCGCGATCGTGTACATTGGCACCGACGGTCGGGAGCTGGTTGCCCAGGCCTCGGTGGAGGGACAGATCGACGACCATCTGCATGGCGAGGGCGGATTTGGCTACGACCCGCTGTTCCTGCCCGACGAGTATGGCGGCAAGGTGTCGATGGCCGAGATTTCCATGGATCAGAAGAACGCCATCTCGCACCGCGGCAAGGCGTTGCGCGACATGCGCGAGCAGCTGGTGGCGAGCGGCCTGGCCGGCCACGTCGAAGCGTGCGGCGGCGACGCAGAAAGTTGCAGGCGATAGGGGTGGCTGAGACTTTCGGGGCAGCTGCCGCGGGAGGCACGTTGACGTTCGGGGTGCTGCTCGCGTGCCATATGCTGGCGTTCCTGTTGGGCTTCGTGGCCGACCTCGTGGTGGGCGACCCCAGGTGGTTCCCGCATCCGGTGCGGGCGATCGGCAAGCTCATCTCGGCGCTGGAGGGCCGGCTCAACACCTCGGGCAAGACCCCCGCGCAGCTCCGCCGATCCGGCACCCTGCTGGTGGTCGTGGTGGTCGCTGCGACCGTCGCGGTGGTGGCCTGCGTGCTGGCCGTGGCATATGCGGCCAACATATGGGCGGGCATCGTGGTGGAGGCCGCGCTCACCTGCATGCTGCTCTCGACCAAGGACCTGCGCAAGCAGAGCATGCTGGTGCAGAGGCATCTCGTCGCCGGCGATCTCGAGGGCGCAAGGCATGCGGTGTCGATGATCGTGGGACGCGACACCAACGTGCTCGACGGTACCGGCGTGGCCAAGGCCGCCATCGAGACCGTGGCCGAAAACGCAGCCGACGGCGTGATAGCCCCCATGATCTGCGCGGCGATCGGCGGCCCGGTGCTGGGCTTCGCCTACAAGGCCATCAACACGATGGACTCCATGGTCGCCTACAAGAACGAGCGCTTCCTGCACTTCGGGCGCACCGCCGCCAAGCTCGACGACGTGGTGAACTTCCTGCCCGCCAGGATCTCTGCGTACCTGATGATGGCCGCCAGCGCGTTGCTCGCCCCGATTGGCGGCAGCCTGCCCGGACGCAAGCCCGATACCATGGTGAAGGTGTTCAGTGCGTCGCGCGCCCATGCGGTGTTCAAGCGCGACCGCTTCAAGCACAAGAGCCCCAACTCGGCGCAAACCGAGAGCACCTGCGCCGGCAGCCTGGGCGTGCAGCTAGCGGGCAACATCAGCTACTTCGGCGTGATGAACGAGAAGCCCACGATCGGCGACGACCTGCGTCCGGTGCAGTCGGCGGACATCCTGCGAGCCAACCAGCTCATGTACGGCACCGCCATACTGTGCGAGATCGCGTGCCTCACGTGCTTGCTGGTCGTGGCAATCTCGACGGGAACGCTCGCCGTTTAAGGCGTTGCCATTTGGGTCGCAAACGGCTAAACTCTCACTCTGTGACATGGCTGGAAACGACCCGGGGTGTGGCGCAGCTTGGTAGCGCATCTGCTTTGGGAGCAGAGGGCCGCTGGTTCGAATCCAGTCACCCCGACCAGTCACGCGGCGATAGTTCAATTGGTAGAGCATCAGCCTTCCAAGCTGATTGTTGCGGGTTCGAGTCCCGTTCGCCGCTCCATCGACTAGCGAGCCGGCTCCCGCATCCGCAGGAGCCGGCTTTTTATCTGCCTATCCCAGCAGCACGCTCAGCGCCTGCATCAGCACGGTCACGTCGATGGGCTTGGACACGTGGGCGTCCATGCCGGCGTGCAGGGCAGCCTTGCGGTCTTCGTCGAAGGCGTTGGCCGTCATGGCCACGA
>CAVFRF010000006.1:0-19981 GCA_963624975.1 Bacteroidaceae bacterium | reverse complement strand
AAATTGACCCCCCCCGACTCTTCGGAAGACGCTAAAGCAAAGCTAGATTCTGCTTCCAGCAAGGCTGTTGCAGCCGACGATACCCCAGCAGCCCTCGAAACTTCAGAAGCTCTCCCAGACTATTCTGCTGGGCAACCAAACGATGCATCCGGAGAACCCCAAATACCAGCAGAGTTCTCGTCTAACGATTCCAATTCGGATTCCGCATCCGCCGATGCAACCCACAAACTCAGCCCCAAACAAAAGAAGATACTGATCATCTCGCTAATCGTGGCTGCGGTCGTCGCAGTGGCGATTGTTGCAGGCGTGCTCATAAGCAACAAGATCTACAACGACACGCATACCGACGTTCCCGATGTGATTGGTATGTCGTATGCAGAAACAGTCAGCTGCTTCGAGAAGACGGCGCCCATGTGGACTATCCGTTACGAAGGAGTCGACACAATCACCAATATGTCGCCCGAGGAGCTGAACTCTAACTACGAGGTTGCCGAGGTTGACCCTGCCGTGGGAACCTCCCTCTCGATTGTGGAGGCCGATCAGATAGTTACCGTGCGATTGAAGAGGACTCTGCAAGCCCTAACCAACGATGCGGTTGCTGGCTTTCAGCAGTACACAGAGAGTTTCAGGCTATCGGATTCGGGCTTCAAGGATCAAACCTACGTGGTGGACAGCACCTACGGATCCGAAGATGATCAACGCGAGTCTTGGTACATGCAGCAGGAGGAACAAGACATAGTCCAGACCTTGGCCGATCAATCGGAATATCCCATCATATGGCTAGTTCACGGATATAGAGGAAGCCTAGTTGGAACATACATCGCATTTCCGAGTGGGAGCAGCGAGGAACAGATGAAATCCGCAGCAAGTACTCTGGCTGAGCTGCAATCTGACGAAGACATTGGCTTTGCCAAGAACTATCAAAACTGGTTGAGTTACAAGGATGAATTCGGAAATTGGCTAATCGATGATTGCGAATATGGGTCTGTTGAAATATCCAACAGCGACGGTACGTTAGTTGTTTACATACATGAGTTAGATAACCATTGGCGAATTCACAACGATAACGAAGAAGAGCTGTCCGATTCCGAGTATGACGACTACCTTCGAGAATGGGCCGAATCAATTTCGTTTTACCTCCAAATTCCTGTCACCATCAATTACTACCAGAACAATAGAAATGTAAGCGGCCTACGCTCGACCGTTACGGCAGAACCCGTCAGGTACTACGGCGGCTAATCGCCAGCTCAAGTTGGACACAACGTTGACCTCGACGTTCAGCATCATTGGGTCGTAGCCATAGCCGGCATCAAGCTTCGCGCATGCAATAAGGGATATATAGGGAAAGGACAGAAAATGGACGAGGACGCTAAGAGCACTTCCGATACAATTAGCAACCAAGAAGACAACCAGCCCGACAACCAGACGAACGTTTGCGCCAAATGTGGAAGCGAGCTTCAAGAAAACCAGAAGTTCTGCCCCGAATGCGGCAACGAGGTCGAAGATATTTCATCCGTAACAGAGGTAACTCAAATTGACGGTACCCCAGCAGTTGTAAACATCGAGGCTCAACCCAAAGGCAAGTCCAAGAGCATTCGAATCGCACTTATCGTCGTAATCGTTGTGATTGCCATCGTAGCCGGAGTGTTCGCGGCATCCAATCTACTTGTAACTGTAGATTCGTTGTGTGCTCAGGGAAAGTATGAACAAGCCTATGGAAAGGCATCTGCCGACGAGAAATCAGAAGTGCTGGCCGAAAACATCGTCGCCGTCAACTCCAAGGATCTTATCGAAACCTTGGACAGCGATTCCTCAATTTCAAATTCAACGGTTTCTCTGATGGATGGATACTATTACAACAACGACCGCCTAGAGCTAGCAGTTGCACATGTATCCATAACTCGAGCCTATAGCAATGGCGTACAAATGTACGTTCTGTTCGCGAACACGGACGACGACGGTTGGACTCGAATTGGAGGGTGCAATACAACCGAAATTGCCGACGGAGATACCGAGAATACTCAGGTAGTGAAGTACTTTGTGAAAGGTGCCATAGATAATGGCTATCAGTTGAGCGACACGCAGGTCAAGCGCATCAACGACCAAATCGAGGCGGAAACCCTAAACCAAGTTACGTTCGTCAACGCAGACCAGTCCGAGTAGCCAAGTTCCGCAGCAATGCTGACTGAGTCAAGTCGAACGAAGATGCTCTGAGCATCGCTGAGGGAGTACAGGCAGCAACAACACAAAGGAGTCTTCCGTGAGTTACAATCCCAAACCACAAGGGGCAAGCAAAGGAATCTTCGTTTTGGGGAGTCTTGTCGCAAGCCTAATCAAGTTTCTAGTTGGCATAATCGTCATCCTGCTCATTATGATCTACGTCTTCGACCTGGGGGCTTGGAGGCTTGCGGGTGTACAAGTAGCTTCAATATGCTCCATGGCTTTGAAGGCGGCGGTTATCATTGCCTTGATTCACACCTTGGTCTTAAAGCCAATCGCGCTACTTGTCAGGAGAAGCGCGATTCTCGAAAGTCTGAAGGATGACATGGCATATCCCAGCAACGGGGATACCCGTCAAGCCAACTTTATGGCGAGATATTTCAACGCCAACACATGGTGCTATGTCGCCAGTTCGATTGCAGCGGCCGTGATTGCATTCTTGGCGCACGACCCGATGATGGGCGCAATTGGCAATCCCATAGCGGATCTTCTCACGCTTGCCATCATAGGATTGGTGCCCGTAGTCCTTGGCTATATTCTGTTCGCATCGGCAACGAGTGGCCTCAAAAAGGAGGATCCCCAGCTGTACTCACTATGCCTTGGCGAATAGCACTGCGTGTTTAACGCATCTGTCGTTACTTTCGACATCGATTGCATTTTACAAACCGATTATTCAAGAAGGGCAATCTCATGACATCTTCCAACTATTCATCGCATTGCCAGAATCCAACCTTTCCACGCATCATGACGATAGCCATAGCAACCGTCATGGCGATAGTCGTTGCATTAGCAATATCGGGATGTGGAAGCGAAAATACATACACAGTTAGCGGCACATATTCTTCAACTTCCACAGAAGGGATTACGGTGAGCGTAGAGTTCAACGATGGAAAGATGAGGTTATCGTCCGACTACAACACTGGCCCTTGGCGATCCTTCAAACGAAACGGCAACACTTTGACTGTCAAGGGCCTCAACTCCGATGGGAGTTCTGCCACCCTAACCATAGATGTGCTCAGCGATTCGAAGATTCGAATAGAGAACTTCGTTGGCAATCAAGATGTGACGTTTACAAAGAAGTAAGGACGGAACAGATTCGTCGATTGCGCAGGCTACCCAATAAGTTGGATACGGAGGTCTTAAATTGAACACGCGAGGACGTGCTCGTGGCATTATCGCTATCTTGCTCTGTTGTGCTTTGGCATGCTGCATTGCAGTGCTGCCTGGCTGTGGAGGCTCTGGCAGTAAATCAAAAAACTCCACAAGTACAAGTCAATCAAGCCAGCAGAGCAGTTCGAGTTCTTCTAAAAGCAAGAACAAGTCCGGCACCGACTCCAACAGCAAACCAAAGTACGAGGACGCACGTTGGCCTACCACCAACAGCCAGCTTTTAGCCATACCCGAAAGCAAGCGTTGGTACAACGCATCGCCCGCAATAGACGGTGGAACTCGCTGCACAATAGCTGGCCCCGTAGTCAACTCCTATCAGGCAAACGAGTCACAAGGACAGCCAATCTATCTCGACATTGGAGAATCCTATCCCAGCGAGGACTGTGTAAGCGTTCTGATATGGGCCAGCGACGTGGACAACGGATTTCGAGATATGCTCGACGACGTGTACGGACATAGTAATTGCTGGATTAGCGTTACTGGTTATCTGAGCGTCTACAACGGCCACATGCAATTCAAAAGCAACGACGGCATGGAATTCCAATGGTGGACCAACGTCAAGTGAGCATGACCCCGACCAGCGTCAACCTCTGAATCACGCCAGCCTGTAGCGGGTGCTGCGGCCCTTGCCGTCGCGGGCTACGATGCCATCTCTTACGAGTTCGGAGAGACGTCGCGAAAGCGTCCTCGGCGCGATGCCAAGCGCAGAAGCCATCTCGGCCGGCGCTGCTTTGCCGACTCGTGAGATGAAGCCCACTATCGTCCCCTTTTCCGAACCGTCCGGTTCGCCTAGCGCGTGGCCCACATCGGCTTGAACGATGGGCACTTCCGAAACCGGCATCACGTCGGGCACCGAAACCATCGCATCGAAGAAATCGCCATCCGAGAGCTTGGGGTCTTGCCCGGTGTAGAGCCGCGAGTATTTGTAGAGCTTGCGCGTGCCACTCCCCAACCGCTCTGATCGTCCGATCTGTGCGAAGAAATTCGCAATCACCGGGTTCTTCGGAGTGGGATCGAAGTTGTCCAGCGTCACCGGATGCGCATACGTCGACCGGCTCGCGTTGCGGGTAGCCACGTATCCGCGTCCGATCTCGAACTTCGCCATATATGGACTCGAGTACTCGCGGTGCATGAGCGTGTTCGACACAAGCTCCCTCACGATCACTCCACGTGCGCTCACACGCTGCGTTCCATCTAGGGCAAACGCGTCGGGCAGCCATTTCTCTCCAAACGCAACCAGCCTGTCATAGGAGTCGATGAGGTTGGTCTGCACCGTATCGCGGTCGTCGTAGCGGTCGGCATCGACTCGGCGCAGCAAAGCCTCCGTGCGATATGCCGGCAAAACATCGAAGATGAGGTCATCGCTGCCAACCAGCAGCACGGCGGCGAGCGTGAACCCCTCCTCACCAGTTTCCGCGTTGCGGGACCATAGGCGGGAAGCACGCAGTAGCTCGTCGTCTACCATGCTTGCCCACGGATGCGAACTCGAATGCGAGGAAGCGACCAGTTGCCGTGTGCGCTCCAGCAGATCCAGCCTCAGATCCGACTTGGAAATCCAAGGATAGACGCGACGCTCCGAGTACAGGCCGCGTTTGCGAATAGCAAGGGAGGAGATCTGGATGTCGCTCGTAAGACGCACATCAACATCGGCTACGCGGTCGAAAACCTCACCTTTGAAACGATATGTTTCAGGGCCCATGGGCACCCAAACGCGTATAACCGAACGGTCATCGCCTACTTCGATGCGCTCGAACTCGATTGTGGGAGAAGGCGCGAACTGCTTCGGGTCGTTAGTAACGTTGATGAAGTTGCGTTCCAACTGCGCGACGAGAGAATTCTTGATACCCGCTATGTCGCCGTCGTCGGTTACGCCGAGCAAGATAGCACCACCTTGCCGGTTGGCAAACGAACAGACGGTTTCGAAAACGTCGCGCTCGACCCTGTCGCCTCCACATCTCTTGAATTCCAGAGACATGCCCTCACCCTGCGCGACGACGTTCTCAAGCTCTCTGATATCCATCGTTCCCCCTCTCGTCGAGCCAATTATTACACGAATCCCGCCAATCCCGCCATTGTTTGGCGCGATTGGCGGGATTATGGCGCAATTTAATCTGCAATGTACGGCACTCGCCGCGGGCATCTACTACAGCTCGGCGGTGTCCAGCCAGATTGTGAAGGGTCCGTCGTTTACCAAGGCGACCTGCATCATCGCGCCTTCCCCGAAAGAGGTGAGCCCGCGCCGCAGCCGCAAGCCTATGATAGAGCTGTGTGCACATACGCGAACGCGCGCTCGCATGCGTGCAGCCCAAGCATCGCCGCTGGGCGGGCACGCGCGCTGGAGAGACAGGCAAATCGCAGGAGACTTCGTGGCAAACGCATCAGACGACAACGAGCAGACCCAGCCCGAACGCATAAGCGACATCTGGCGCAAGAGCATGCGTCGCCTTCGCGACTGGCGCTTCTGGTGCGACATGGTGGTCTACTTCTGCATCTTCAGCGTGGTGGGCCATTGGTGCGAATGGGTCTACTGCCTCTTCAACGACTACTTCTTCGGCATCGTGGATCCAAGCTCCGGTGTCTGGAACGACATCAACTACCCGTTCTTCGTCTACGGCGTGGGCGTGGTGCTGGCCTCCATCGTGCTGGTGCCGTATCGCTCGATGCTCGAAAAGTGGCGGCAATCCGGCATCCGCGCGGGCATCCACTTCTTCGTCGTGAGCATCTTCGTTGCCATGGGCGCTGAGCTTATGCAGGGGTTCATCCAAAACCAGCCGGACCAGTACGGCAACTACCCGCTGTGGGACAACTCGCAGCTGCCGGGCAACATCCTGGGGCAGGCCTGGATCGTGAACGACATCCTCATCGCCATCCTGCTCTCCTTCTTCGTGTGGATCACGTACCCGCTTGGCACCAAGCTGCTGGGCCGCCTGCCCGATGCCGGACGCATCGCGCTCACGCTAGCGGTGGCCGCGGGCATGGTGGTGCTAACGGTGTACGAGTACACGACCTTCGGGTAGGTTCGCCGCAAACATGGCACATGCCGCCGTGCTCGTCGCCCCCCCCGGGGGGGGAGCGGTTAATGCCGGCTAAATCGTAACCTTGTTCAGGACAAACATATCCGATGCGGGAGTGCACCAGTTGAAGTGCTTGACATAGGTTACCAACGCATAGCGGTCAGAGGCATCGTAATGCTGCTTTTCCTTCGTGAAGCCCTCGCCTTTGGCATTGGCCTTGTCGACTTCGAAGGTATCGAAGTACCAGTCGTTGTTAGTGTAGGTGACATATTCCTTGCGATCGAACCTCTCCGAGGTTACAAAGTACTTTGCCGTCTTGAAGCCCACGCTTTCCAATTCCGTCTTCAACGTTTGGCCATCGTGCAATCTGCTCGCCAAAGTCTTTGCCTGCACGGTATTCATGTAGGAATCATCCCAGTTGGTGAGCGAGTCCTTATTCTTGTAATTTCCAAATGGGGAACTCGCATAGCCGTTGGAATTGAGAAAACCCTTGTCCCATCTGAAAGTCTGAAAGCCCTTGTCCCATTTGTTCTCCGTGTCCGCACCATTGAGAACCTTGTACCACGTTCCAGTCGTATTGCAGTAGAGCGTGAGCGGATCCTTGCCCGCACCTATGTCCCTGAGTGCCTTTACCTTGGCTCGAATGTTGTTGACCTCGTTGATATCTGCTTCCTGCTCATCGAAGGCAAGGTCCTCGTCGTAGGTTTCATCATTGATTATCCCGGAAATCAATCCGTCGAATTGCTCGTCGGTATAATCGCCATACTCGTTCAGGTCGCCAAAGTCTCCGCCATGCCTGTACACGCTCATGTCGATTGCATGCGTTTCGTTGATTAGGGTGTTCACGTTCTTCGTCTGCTCGTCAAGCGTGTCGAGATACGAACGCCAGCTCCAGCCCGTTTTGCCCGCCTCGAAGTCTTTCGTCTGGATTCCGTAGGCCAATGCAACGATCTCGGCCCCATTGGTCCACACGGTTGCCAGAGACGTCCTGAAGTTCTGCCTAGACGCGTATGTTTGCGCGCCCCAGTTGTACGAGAGGGCCATCAACTCGTCGTAGAGCGTGATGAGGTCGTGGTCTGTAGACGAGTCCGCGCCCATGATCTTGTCGTAGAGCACGCCCAGATCGGTCGCCAGATTGTCGATCAGTGCCTTCTGCCCGGTGTTTCCTGCGAAGGTCCTCAGCTTCTCCTCGCGTTGCACCGGGTCCGCCGTGTTGTATATGTCTTTGACCTGATCGCACAGTTGCAGCTCTTCGGTCTTGATGCGAGATATCAGGCTCCTCGCATCGTTGATCTCGGTCGACTTCTGGCCGGTCAAAACGTTGTGGTTGAGGGCGTTCACGATGAACGTGAGGTCGTCGAGCTGCTGCTGGACCTTGACCACGTTCGACAGGACCTCGTTGTTGCTCACATCGTAAAGACCGGCTCTGTTCTCCGGATCCAGAACCTTTTTGAAGAACGTCTCCCAGCCAAACGACGCGAGAGACGTGAGACCCTTCTTTCCAAGTTCGGAAAGCAGACCATCAAGATCGGATTCCGTGATGGCGCGAGTTCCGTCGTCAAGGTCCACCAGCGCTGTGCAGGGCGCGACTTCCACGGCTGTGCCGAGTACGTTCTGGGCGCCTTCGACGCTCGCGGTAACAGCAGAGCCATCGGAAACGGATTTCGCATCAAGCGTCACGGCATATGTGCCATCGTCGTTCGCAGTCACAGAAGTCGGCGACACTTCGGTTCCATCAACGTTCAAGCTCAAGTTGTCCTTGTTGAGTTCGCTCTTTGAGTTGTTCAGCTCTGCGATGAGAGTCACAGTGCCCGCCTCGGTGTCGGTATAGTCGAACTGCAGGTCGAGCCAGGCTTCGGGAACCTCGATAGCGCAGACCACGTCGGCCTCCGACTCGTTCGAGTCTCCCTTCAAGACCAGCTGCGCGCCCTCGAGAACCGATACATCATCGTCTTGCGGGAGGACGATCTGGACCTCCACTTCGCTCTCGCTCTGGCCGTCGACTTTATCGATGCTGCAGCCGTCGGCGCCAACCAGCGAGAAACTATCCATGGTAAGCTCCGTGCTCAGGGCAAAGTCGCTTGCCTCAATTGTGGCCTTGTAGGTTTTGCCGCTCACATCGCTCTTGTCAAAATCGACCGTTAGGGCAGGGTTCGCGAACACCGCATAGACCTCGTAGGGCGTTGCGGCCTCCCCGGTATCCTCCACTGCGTCGACGCTTTCGGTATCGTCGTTCGCAGAGTTTTCCTCCGCGAACGCCTCGAGGTCTTCCTCCGAATCGATGGTGCCGTCTTCTATCTTCTCCAGAAGCGAGGCAACCTCTTCGGGCGTGTCTGCCACGACTTCCTTGGTCTCGATGCTGACGGCCTCTTCGTCTTTATTGACGATCACCGCATCCTCGGGCCACTCGACGCCCTTCATCTCGTTCACTTCGTCAGACGTGACCATCTTGTTCTTGTCCGCGTCCTGAGCTTGAGCCTGGCTCTGGTCTGTCTCCTGCTCGCTGGCCTCGGCGGTCTCGACATCGACAACCGTTCCGGCGCCGAGCGCCACGCTTGCCAGCGAAGCGCCGTTGTTGGCAAGGCCGTCGGGCCGGCTGGCCTTCACCTCGAGCGTCACGTCGTCCTTGCGCTCTGCGGAATCGACGTTCCAGCCATCAAGCGCACTGCCAAGGGTCACGTCTTCGACCGACAGGCTGTCGGCCAGCTTCCCCTTCTCCAAAATCACGTTGAAGTCGAGCGAATCCGCATTCGACGGAATGTAGGGTACATCGAGCGACAACACATCCGAGCCGTCGTCGAAGTTCTCCCAACGATAGCCCTCAGCACTTGTGCTGGTGTTCCCGCCAGACTGGCAGGCAGCGGTTGGAACGCAGAGCACGATCGCAAGAACAATGGCAAGTGTTTTGGAGATTCTGGAATCCATGGCGGGCTCTCTTTCGCTCGTTGCATGGTCTGTTCGGATATTGCTATATTTTGAACTAAATCAAACTTATAATCAACGACCAAATGCTAGATTCAAATCGTAAAGTACCCGGTAATCCGTCAGTTTGAGTTGGAGTTCATCCGAGATTTCCACCCTCACCGAAAATGACGGGAATGCAGGGGGCGAGTTCCAATTTGCTTGCCAATAAAAAACTAGGCGGAACCGCTTTCGCGACCCCGCCTTACAAAACCCGAAGATTTTTTTATCCACAACTATTATCCCCTGTCAAAACCATCTGTCAATCACCGAAGACAGAAAACCGAGCTGGGCGCGTAACGCATCGTTGGATGGCACGATGCCAAGCATGTGCGTCAAGCCGCCACCAAGTGCCCGAAGGCTTTCCTTCGCCCTCGTCTTCCCGCTGCCATTCGTCACAAACCTAGTGTGGAGGTACAGCAGGGTGACGATCTGCCTGATACGCGGGTTCTTCATTCGCGATGTTCTCACGCGGTGCGAGAATCCGGATTCCGCCAGCGCCTTGTACACAGCTGCATCTGTAGATATCGAGGCATCCACGCCCGTAATCCCGTTAAGGATGTTTGACGAATGCGCGCATGCATTTCGGACGGATTTCGACTGTCTCAGCATATAGTGCTCGTGTCGCATGTCTTTATCGTTCCACCGCTCGGCGCAGTACAGATACATGTCTATCAGGGTGCCGAAAGATACCACCTCCATCAGCACCCACATCGGCATGTCGGATGGCTTGCCGTATTTGCGAACTAGATTCGAGCTGTACACGTCCTCTCGCAGCATGGCGACCTCGCCCTCGCGCCTTCGCCGTTCGTTATGGTTCAAAGACTCCATGTAGTCCCTCGATACCGAGTAGCCGTCTTCGTCCTCCCGCTCGGTGACGATGCACATGAGCTTTGTGCGCGCGGCGTGTTCCACGTCGAGCGTGAGCGGGAGCAACGCGTATCGCAAATCTCGGTCGAGCGATGCCAGCGCCCTTAGATGCCCGAAGTCGAGGTTGACGTACTGCCCGTCGCGGCTGCCACCCACGCGCTTGTCGAACAGGACGCGGTACGCAGCGAGCTTGAAGTAGTAGGTGCGCCCGGCGAGGTACTCTGCGGCCTCGTGCTCGGGGCACAGCTCGAACGTCACGCCCTTGGACTTGAGATGCTCGATCTGCTGCTCGACGGTGAGCAGCGCCTTAGGGCGTCCCGCGCTTTCGCCTTCCGTCATGGCTCCTCTCCCCTCGCCCGTTGCCGTATCAACTGCTGTCGCAACAAGGGTAGAGCACGAACCTTCCGAAATTCTTAACCGTTTCTAACCAGAATCTAAACAGATTCTTACCGAAATCTAACCGCCCGGAAACCTCCGGACAGCAAAAAGGCGGCTACCTTTCGGTAGCCGTCTTGAAATCAACTTGCCTTGTTATTTGCTGTACTTCCTCTTTCTGCTTGCAAGCGCCGTTGCTGCGATTGCGCCGCCGCCCACAAAGAGCAGAACCAGCCCGAGGGAGACGTTGCTGTCGGCGGTCTTGGGATAGTTCGTATTATCCGTAGACGCGGCAGATGCGGGCGTGGTCGCAGGATCGTCTGCCTTCTTCTCCGCAAGGGGCTCGAAGCACTTGTAGAGCTGCGCGTGATACTGGTCGTCCGCAACAACTATCTTATCGAAATCCTCGCCATTCAGGCTTCCGGTAAGCTCGGTGCTTATGGTTCTGAACAGCCAGTCATACGCGGGATTGTTGTACTCCAGGACTTCGAACTTGGCCATGTAGTAATAGCCCGTCGCGTATTCTTCGCCCTCTTCCATTTCTACCCATGCGCTATCGTCAACGCCTTTGTAGCTATCTTTCCCCACCTTGTACCAAATCGTTTCGACAGATGTCTCGCCGAGTTCGTACTTGTCCTCGTACAGATCATCGGTGACCACATAAGTCGGCTCGTAGTCGGCTGCTGCGCCGAGAGCAGGTGCGGCGATGGTCATATCGATATCGTAGAATCCGGAAACGTCGACGTAAGCTGCTACGGATAGGATCAAGTTGCCGCCCAGCAGCACACTTGATGCAGTTTCCCCGTTAATGGTTCCGGTAACGGTGTCGGCAAAGGGGAGATACGAGACGGTCGCATCGTCATAATCGGCAAACTGTGCGATCACATAGTAATGGTAGCCATCCTGGAACACTTCGTTCTCGTCGGTTACAAGTGCCATCTTGGCCTCGTCGTCCGCCACGACGCCCGTATAGTCTGCATCCGAGATCTTGTGCCAAATAACGTCGTAGAGAATCAGCCCTCCCTTCGTACGGTCCGTCGGTGTGGCGGTGAACCCTTTGACATGCGTGGCAGCTATGTTGGATCCGTATGTGCCGATTTTCGCCCCCAGTATGGGCGTTACGGTCGCGTCGATAGACGTAACCTGGCTGGTGTCATCGGCCATCGCCGTGGCGGGAAGAGCACAAAGCACGAGTGAAAGTGCCAGAATAATACTGAATATGCGCTTCATTTAATCTCCTATCACCCCAGTATTATCGAATTGAAATTCTCTACAGCTAATCCCGGCCCACTCCAGAAAAAGCTAACAGAGCTTTTCGATTATATAACTTCCCCCCCCCGATTTTGTCGATGAATCGAATCTTTATTCGCCAATGCGGTCTTACATAGCGCAAGGTGGAATCCTTGGCTCGTCACTTGCAAGTGACGAGCCACTCTGCAGCGCATAGCATTTGCGCGTGGACCTTCCGAAATTCTTAACCGTTTCTAACCAGAATCTAAACAGATCCTTACCGGATCCCAACCGCTCGGAAACCTCCGAGATGGGCTTTCAGGCAAGAGAGCTCGGCAGCGCGGGTTTCTACCACGTCAGTCCACATAAGCAGTTTTGCAAGTAGCAATAGCCCTCTATTTTGACATGATTGAAAAGATTGTTGGCATTTAGGTATATATTGCCAACGATGTGCTACTATTGTGCTAGTTCTAGGATCGCATCCGGGAGGTACGCCATGTCTACGTCAACCCTTAACGCGCGAATCAGCATCGAGGACAAGGAAAGATTCACCCGGACCGCCGACGCCCTGGGTCTTACGCCATCTGCGGCCATCAGCGTATTCGTGAAGAAGTTCAACGAGTGCGGCGGTTTCCCCTTCGACGTTCGCATGGCACCGGAGCCATTTGCACAGGAGTCGGAAGCCTGCGATTTCGCCGACGATGTTTCCAAGGAGATGATCGACGATGCGTGGTGAGATTAGGGGTAGGGCACAGACCGTATGATCCCCACTACTTCTTCTCCGGTATCTGGTTCTCCAGTTTCTTGAACTTGGTCAAGAAATCATTGTCATACTGGTGAAAATTGCTGCTGAACGTTTGGAGGCTCCCAGTGGGACTCACAGCCAAACCGGTCAGGTTCGAGTACACCTCATACATGTCGTTAAGGGTGGAGCAGGCGGTCTTCATGTCGTCTGGTGGATTGTTGAGCTTGGACATCAGCTCGTCTACTTCGGACTGATTTGTCTTAATCTCGCTCACCTTCTGCTTCGTAGAGGAGTCCGCATAGTACATCGCCAGAGCATCGTTGAAATCGTCGGATTTGTATGCCGCTATATCGCTGTCCCAGTCCTCGTCATCTTCAAAGATTGCCGCGTGCCAGATCTTGTAAACCGTGTTGCAGACGGTCTCCGCCTGCGCGGCGCCATCGAGCATCGTGGCTCTAGCGGAAGTTAGATTGTCTACGTACTCGTTGTAGGAATTGCGCTGAGCGGACAGCATGCCAAACACTGCTACGCAGGCAACGACAATTGCCGCAACGGCTACGCCTGCCACAATAAGCCCGATTCGCTTCTTGGGCTTTGCAGGCAATCCCGAATCGGCTGGAGAAACAATTGTCTCCGGTTCGGGTTGCGAACAGCAATCGTTCGAATCGCTAACAGGCGTATCTTCAGAAGCGGTCTGTTCAACCATCTGCACATTACTCGTGTCGGTATTCTCTACCTGAACAAGACTGTTGCCACACGAGGCGCAAAATCGTGCATTCAAGTCGACGTTCGCCCCGCACTCGGGGCATTTTCCATATTCCATGATCGGCCCTTTCCTCTCTTGCCATGCAGTTAGATGCTGTCGCGATATGCGACCTTGACCGGAATCAACCCGCGAGATGTCGTCATACTCGGGAGGATTCTCGACGGCATAAAGCCCGGAACCGTACTCCGTGCTTAACCGCGACCACACATTATCAAAGGGGGCGGACATTAATTATTTCCGATTGATGGTCAGCCAGACTTTCTGGCAGGAAATGGGAGCCTTTCCAACATTCCAATCCTCGGTCTTCAACAACAGTGGCAATTCAGCAGACATATCTGCCGAAACAACCTCAGAAGCCATGCACTCCGCAGTTCCCCGAACCTCGAAGAACAAACTGCGTGAGGCCTCCTGAATCGCTGGCAGCTGTCCGACACCGGCACAACATGCACACGCTGTCGGACAACTGGGTTGAACGCACTGAAATGAGTCAACATACCTGCATCCGATTTTGCCAATCGACCGCAGTGCCCCGAGCAAGTCTGAAAGCACTCGCTATGACTTTCAACTTGGTTGGATTCCGTTTAGATTTGGTTTAGATCTGGGTAGACGTTTCGGTAAGGTCTGGATGATATCGTCAAACCCCGCGCAGAACGATATTCTGCGCAAACCGCTGGGACAATCAGGAGATGAAATACAATCATTATGTGCTCAAATCGGTCAAAAGTATCCGCAACGCCTGTTGCCACAACAGCTGCATCATCAACGGATTTTCGGCCCTTCGCTGTTTTTAGTGGGTAATCCAGCCTGCTGATTCTGGCAACCCCTTCGCACATCTCGCCCCGAGCGGTACCATCTCACCATCGGACGGCTTTTGAGACGAGGGGGCGGAAAAGATGGACGAGAGGGCCGCGATGCTGGCCGGGCTGATCGAGAAGTCGATGAACCTGGGACCCGAGTGGACTGTTGCGGTCGTCGAGTTCAGGGAGGGGCTCTCCACGGGCGACGAGCTGCACATATTCATCGTGAGGACGCCCGGCTCATCCGTCGAGTGCCCGTCTTGCCACCGCAGGTGCGGCGTCTACGACGCGAGGCCCGGCGAGTGGCGCCATCTGGACATCTGGCAGTACAAGACGATAATCCACTGCGACGTCCCGCGCGCCGACTGCCCCGAGTGCGGCGTCAGGACGTCGAGCGTGCCCTGGGCCAGCGAGGACACCGCCCGCTTCACGGCCCTCTTCGAGGCGCACGCCCTGGTCATGGTGATGTCCGGCATGCCGGTGTCGGGCGCCGCCAAGGTGCTCAGGCTCAACGACACGGTGCTGTGGCGCATGCTCAACAGGCTTGCCGAGAGGGCAAGGTCGCAGGTCAGCTTCGAGGGCGTCACGCGCGTCGGCGTCGACGAGACGGCCAGGAAGAGGGGCCACAACTACCTCACGGCCTTCGTCGACCTCGACGCGCAGCGCGCCATGTTCTGCTGCGAGGGGCGAGACGCCACCGCAGTGGCCGCCTTCGCCGCCGACCTCGGAGCCCACGGCGGCGACGCCGATGCGATAGAGGCCGTAACGTGCGACCTCTCCCCGGCGTTCGCGTCGGGGGTCGCCTCCCACCTCCCCAACGCCAAGCGGATCGCCGACCGCTTCCACGTCATGCAGATCGCCAGCCGGCAGCTAGACCTGGTGCGCGCCAAGGAGGCAAGGGAGTCGGAGGAGAAGAGGAGGCTGCTCAGCCGCACGAAGTACGTGTGGCTCAAGCGGGAGGAGAACCTCACGCCCCGGCAGCTGGAGAGGAAGCGCAGCCTGGCTGCGGAGAACCTCAAGACGGGCAGGGCGTGCGCGATGGTCGAGGCCCTCCGCAGGGCCTACGACACCTGCGAGACGGCCGCGGAGGCCAAGGCCGAGCTCGACGCGCTCACCAGCTGGATCATGCACTCCAACGTGCCCCAGATGAAGAAGCTCGCCAGGACGCTGCGCGACAACGAGGCCGAGGTTCTCGCCTACTTCGAAGAGCGCGCCACCAACGCCATCCTGGAGGGCATGAACTCGGTCATCCAGGCTGCCAAGAGGGCTGCGCGGGGATTCCGGAACACCGAGTCCGAGTACTTCAAGACAATAATCTACCTTAAGCTTGGGAAGCTGCCATTAGTCGCGGCAACTTGTGCTACCCACTAAAAACAGCGAAGGGCCATTATTTTTCTTGCAAATCTGCTTGACACGCTTGGAACAATCATGCCGGTTGAGGGCACAATGTGGAGTGATGATTTGCCACAGCTGATGCTCCCAAGCTACATCAGAAACCGCCTGTGAAACCATGGCGCATGCGTAAATCGAAACGCACGAATCCATTCTCTCAAAACACCTGCTGCAACGCAAAGAGCCGCTACGCGCCCTCTTTGCGCACAGCGGCTCCTGTTCGTTGATGCTTGTTGGCAGGTTGAACCGACGACCATTGTTGCAATCTTCACGCCGCGTCGGTTAATAGCCGATGCCTACAAGTCTTTGCCATCAGAGGCAGTTGTCCGGAATTTCCGGACAACTGAATTCATGTCCCAAGTTCATCCTCGTCAAGAATATTGTTGATCTGCTCCTGCGGCCTACGAAAAACTACCCGCAACTCACCACGGCTCGCGCCTCGCGGCGCGTCGCAAGTCGCAACTCCCCAGCGCTCGTTACGCCGGCGACACCTCCGCAGCTGCCAGCTCGCCGGCCTCCGCGGCGTCCTCTACCTCAAGCTGCTCGGCCTTCTTAATAGCCAAGGCGTATGCGAACGCTATCGCGCAGATGCCCGCGGCCAGCTTGGCCACCAGCACCGGCACTATCATCGTGGGCTGGAAGTTCGCCGTAAACGACAGGTGGTCGCCGAACAAAAACGCGCAGCACACCGAGAACGCCAGCACTATCACCTTGTCGCGCGCCTTGAGGTCCTTCACCATCGACAACGCGGCCAGCACGTTGGCGCTGGCGGCCAGAAGGCCGGCCGTGGCGTCGGAACTCAGGCCGAACACGCCGCCGATCTTGGCCAGCGGGCGCGCTAGGAACTTCTTGATCAGCCACACCATTGGGAAGGCGCCGCACAGCATCATGCCTATGGCGCCCGACGTCTCGAGCGCCCGGAATATGTCTTCCTCGTCGGCGATGATCGGGTCGAAGCCAAACCCGCCGAACACGGTCGAGAACACGCCCGTGAAGTACTCGATCACCACCAGCACGAACACGATCTTCAGCGCGCTCTCCATCACGCGGCCGAACACTATGAAGCCCTTGATCATGGCATCGGGCGCGAACTTGAGGCCCGCGGCCAGCGCCACGCATATGATGATCAGCGGCACCAGGTTGATGCCTATCTGCCCCCAGCTCAACGCCAGCTGGTAGGTGGCCTCGGCGTTGGTGGACACCACCTCGCGGATCACCGGGTTGGTGAGCGCCAAGATCACGCTGCCCACCAGCACTCCGATCGGGATGGCCAAAAGACCGCTCATCACGCCCAGCGCCAGGTACTTGCGGTCCTTCTTCTGCAGCATCTTGAGCGCCACCGGGATGGTGAACACGATGGTCGCGCCTCCCATGTAGCCCGTGATCATGGCCATCATCCAGCTCTCCCTGGTGGCCGCCAGCGCGTCGGCCAGCTGGTATCCGCCCATGTCCACCGCGATGAACGTGGTGGCCGCCATCGAGGGGTCGGCTCCCACCGCGCCATACGCGGGGCCGAACACGCTGCTCACGAATGCCGTGAGGTAAGGCGCCGATGCCATGATGCCCGCCACGGGCAAGAAGATCGGGCCGATCGAGTCGATGCCCGCCACGAACTCCTGACCCAGCGGATGGTCGGGCTTGATCACGCTGGTAATGCACCCCACCAGCGCGCACGCCATGATGATGTAGACGACTACGGTCCCTATCATTTCCATATTAGTAACCCAGCTTTCCGGCCATCTCCATGGCCACCTTCCCATACGATTTCGTGTACTTGTACCACAGGTACAGGTACTCCCCCACAGGGTCGCCGCACTCGTCTTTGTACAGCGCCCACACGAACCAGTAGAAGCTCGCCAGCGCCGTGTACGCCAGGCAGTGGAAGCGCTGCTCGTCGGTGGCGTGGCCCTCGAAGTAGAGGTCGATGATGCGGTTGGCGTCGTCGACCGTGTAGTCGGAGCAGCAGCAGATGAACACACCGAGGTCCACCGCGTAGTCCGACATGCCCGAATACTCCCAGTCGATGAGCTGGAGCTGCGTGTCGCCCGTCACCAGGAAGTTGGGGTCGTAGAAGTCGCAGTGGCACAGGCAGCGCCTGGCGCCGTGGGCATCGGCCTTCTGCATAAGGGTGCCCGCCAGCTCGAGCAGCGTGTCGAAATCCTTGAACGACGTGCGGTGATGCGCGTCCAGCAGCTCCACGATGCCCAGGCCGTTCTTGTACACGTCGTACTCGAAGCCGGTGTCGGCATCGCTGGCGTGCAGCGTGCGCGCCATGCCGATGGCGGTCTCGACCTGCGTCCAGTTGTGGTAGTCGAGCGTGGTGCAGTTCTCCACGAAGCGCGAGATCTTCCAGCCGTAGTCGCCGTCTTCGTGGATGAAGGTGTCGTCGAGGCCCAGCGAGTGGCCGATCTGCTGGCTGGCCGTCTCGCTCGCGCGGCTGATGATGGCATCGGTGCCGTCGCCCGGATGACGGTAGACGTACTTGGCGTTGGGGCGAGCCTCGCCGGGGGCCGGGGCCGCCGCGCCCGCGGCCGCAACCGCCTCGCGCGCCGCCACGCCGTCGGCCGCCGCGTCGATCTCGAAGCGGAACGACAGGTTGGTAAGCCCCTGCTTGATGGGCACGATGCCCGTGATGTCGCCGCGCTGGCAGCCGAACACCCCGCAGATGTTGTCCATGATCCGCGAGTCGATGTTGTCGATGAAGTTGGGGTCGAACGCGTTCATCTCGTCGAGGCTGTCGAACTCCCAGATGATCCCGTGCGGGTACTTTCGCATCACCATGGGCGGCAGCTCGTTGAGGCGGTCGATGTAGATGTCTTCCCAGAGCTTGCCGGCGGTGTCGGGCTGGTCGTAGATCCGGTCCAGGATCTCCACGAACTTCTTCGAGAACTCCCTGTCCCAATACACGTGCCCCATCATCGCCCACGCGTTGGCGCCGCCGATGGTCACTCCCACGATCTGGTCGTGCTTGCCCTTGGTCTCGAGGCAGTACTCCTCGGTCTCGCCCTCCTCGAACACCGCCGAGTAGTACGACGTGTACACGTAGCGCTCGAACGGGTTCTCGGCAAAGTAGTCGTCCGACGAGCAGATGTAGGTGTTGCCCAGCATGCCCTCCACGCGCTTGATGGTGGAGTTGTTGTTGCGCACGGCGTAGTCGGGGTTCACCACGATCTTTACGCCCAGCTCGTCTTCGAGGTAGAAGAACTCCTCCTTCTTGTACCCCACGACCACGGTGATGTCGTCGATGCCCGCCTCTTGCAGCTGGCGGATCTGGCGCTCGATCATCACCTCGCCCAGCACCTTCAGCACGCCCTTGGGCTTCTCGTAGGAAATGGGCGCGAACCTCGACGAAAGGCCCGCCGCCATGATGATGGCGTTGTCCACCCTGTAGGGCTCGAGCGCGCGCACGCCCGCGTCGGTGATCTGGTTGTCCTCGGTGGCCAGCTCCATCGCACGCAGCTCCTTGAGCGTGGAGTTCACGCTGCCCAGCGACATGTTGGCCTGCCGCACGATGTCGCGCTGCGTGAGCGCCTGCGGCGTCTGCGGCGCATCGCCCTCGGCTGCGTTGCCGCGCGCCTTGAGGCAGCAATGCAGCACGTCGAACTGTTGAACAGTCAGCATGGTCTTGCTTCGTCCCCTTCCCGTAGGTCGAAAGCTCTCGTTCAAAAAAACGAGCCCTATTTTTTAACCTGAACAGGTTACTACAACCCATCCGCTCCTTCAACCCACAACAATGCGGGCGGGAATCTCGAAGACTCCCGCCCGCTTTCGCTAAGCTCTATGGGTTGCGGCTGGCGCGCCGCGTCGCAAACGCTACGGCCTGAACTTGATGATGGCCTTGTCGATGTACTCGGTGCCGCCCATGTAGGTGCGCACGCGAACCGACTTGCAGAAGTACAGCGTGAGCAGGAGCAGCCCCACGATCGAGCTGATGGTCGAGGTGATCATCGAGGCGGTGTCGATGTAGGCCGCGCCATACGAGCCGGAAATCATGCAGATCTCGATGATGGTGATCGCTATCGAGACGATTCCCTGTATCTGGTAGATCAGCAGGAAGTGCGGCTTGCGGGTAAACACCATCACGACGAACGCGATGCTGAGCGCGATGACCAGCAGGGACTCCACAACGTACATGGTGCCCAGTCCGCCGAGTCCCACGAACTCCAGGGCCTCCAACGCATACGAGGTGGAGGCGAGCGAGGCAGCCGCCGCTAGGATAGCCAGGATGTCGAGGATCACGAAGAACAGCAGCCATCCGCCCATCGTCTTGTACTCCGGGTTCTCGGGCATGGCTCCTGGAACGGGCTGCCCGTAGATGGGCTGGGGCTGCGCTGCGCCCTGCGGCGCCTGCCCATAGTTGGGCTGTTGGGGCTGTGGGGCGGCTTGCGGAGCCGCCTGCGGAGCACCGCACTCATTGCAGAAACTGGCGCCGTCTGCAATC
>CAVFRF010000005.1:0-19551 GCA_963624975.1 Bacteroidaceae bacterium | reverse complement strand
CAGCGAAGCGAAGCCTGAGCCGGTACGATATACCCCGCGGTGGCACCCAAGGAGAGTCGCAAAGACAACAACGGCAAGTCGCGAAGGCATGACGAACTGAAAGGGAGAACGCAAGCATGATCATCGTACTCAAGAACGACCCGAGCAAGGAACAGCTGGACAATCTGCTCGCCTGGCTGGAGGGCAAGGGCGTTCAGGTCAACGTGAGCGCCGGCGTGTCGCAAACGGTGCTGGGTCTCGTGGGCGACACCACCAAGATCGATATGGGGCTTATCAACGCGCTGGATATCGTCGAGGACGTGAAGCGCGTGTCGGAGCCCTACAAGAAGGCCAACCGCAAGTTCCATCCCAACGACTCGGTGATCAAGGTCGGCGACACGCAGATTGGCGGCGGCAACCTCACCATCATCGCGGGGCCTTGCTCGGTGGAGAGCCGCGAGGGATTGATCAGGATCGCGAAGCTTGTCAAAGAAGCCGGAGCCACGATGCTGAGGGGCGGCGCGTTCAAGCCGCGCACGTCGCCGTACAGCTTCCAGGGCATGGGGGTCGAGGGCCTCAACATCCTGCGCGAGGCGCGCGAGATCACGGGACTGCCCATCGTGACCGAGATCATGAAGGCCGAGGACCTGCCGTACTTCGAGGATATCGACGTGCTGCAGGTGGGAGCACGCAACATGCAGAACTTCGACTTGCTCAAGGCCATCGGACGCACCGACAAGCCGGTGCTGCTCAAGCGCGGCATGGCTGCCACCTACGAGGAGCTGCTCATGAGCGCGGAGTACATCATGTCGGAAGGCAACGAGAACGTGGCGCTGTGCGAGAGGGGCATCCGCACCTACGAGACCTACACGCGCAACACCTTCGACGTGTCGGCGGTGCCGGTGCTGCGCAAGCTCTCGCATCTGCCCATCATCGTAGATCCGAGCCACGCAGGCGGCAAGCGCGAGCTGGTAGCTCCGCTTTCGCTTTCTGGCGTGGCCGTGGGTGCCGACGGCCTCGAGATCGAGGTGCACGACAATCCGGCGAAGGCTCTCTCCGATGGCCCGCAGGCCCTGCTGCCCGACCAGTTTGCAGAGCTGGTGGAGCAGATGACCAAGATTCACCAGACCATAAGCGATCTGGACATCTACCCGGTCAAATAGCGCATCGCACAGCAAGCAAACACAACGTGAAGGAGACATACCGAATGGACATCAACGAGACCCGCGAGCAGATCGACCAGATCGACGACCAGATGCTGGAGCTGTTCCTCAAGAGGATGGAGTGCGCCAAGCAGGTGGCCGAGTACAAGAAGGCCAACGACATGCCGGTGCTCAACCGCACGCGCGAGCGCGAGATCCTCAAGCGCGTGCGCGAAGCCGCGGGCAACAAGGAGCGATATGCCAACAGCCTGTACAACACGCTGTTCTCGGTGTCGAAGGCGTATCAGAACACGATCCTCGACCACCACGGCAAGATATGTGACGTAATCGACACCGCGCTGGCCAACCAGAAGGAGGTGTTCCCGCAAAACGGCATGATTGCCTGCCCGGGCGTGGAGGGCAGCTACTCGCAGATGGCCGCCGACCGCATGTTCCCGCGAGGCAACATCATGTACATGCACGACTTCGAGGCCGTGTTCGACGCGGTGGCGGGCGGCCTGTGCGACTTCGGCATCCTGCCCATCGAGAACAGCTCCAACGGATCGGTGCGCGCGGTGTACGAGCTGCTGCAAACCAAGAAGGCCAGCATCGTGCGCAGCGAGAGGCTGTTCGTGCGCCATGAGCTGCTGGTCAAGCCCGGGGTTAAGCTCGAGGACATCCGCGAGGTGCGCTCGCACGAGCAGGCGCTGGGCCAGTGCTCGAAGTACCTTGCCAGCCTGCCCGACAGCGTGCTGGTCACCAAGGTGGGCAACACCTCCGAGGCCGTGAAGCAGGTGGCCGAGAGCAGCGCGTCCGACGGCATCGCGGCCATCGGTTCGAAGGCCAGCGGCGAGCTGTACGGTCTGGTGTCGGCAAACAGCGACATCCAGAACAGCGAGAACAACTACACTCGCTTCATCTGCATCGCCGCCGAGCCGTGCATTTACCCCGGCGCTAACCGCATCAGCCTTGTGCTCACCTGCAAGCACCAGCCCGGCTCGCTCTACGAGGTGCTGGGCAAGTTCGCAGCCCTCGGGGTGAACCTGCTCAAGCTCGAGAGCTACCCCATCGTGGGCCACGACTTCGACTTCATGTTCTACTTCGACCTCGCGGCCTCGGTGAAGGAAGAGGGCGTGCGCGAGATGCTGTGCGACCTCGAGAACGACACCGAGAGCCTGGAGTTCCTGGGCAACTACTTAGAGGTGTAATCGAGCAGATAGATTTCCAGGTGCCCGCGCGGGGTGTGCCTGAACGGCGACTTTTGGCCGAAGGCCAACCTGAGCCGTTCAGATATACCCCGTGCGGGCACCTCGGGAGAGTCGCATAAAACGAAGAGGAGGGCGCGTCCGTAATGGGCGCGCCCTCCTTTTGCGTATCTATTTGGCCGCGATCACTACAGCGAAATCACTCCCACGGTCATGAGGATGTAGGCCACGAGGATGGCCACCACGAAGATGGGGGCGATGAACTTGATCATCACGTTGAAGAGCACCTCGCCCTTGAACTTCACGTCGCCCTGCTCGATCTCTTCCTTGATGGTCTTGGGTTTGATGACCCAGCCGACGAAGATGCAGGTGAACAGCGCCACGATTGGCATTAGCACCGTGTTGGACAGGAAGTCCATGAAGTCGAGGATCTGATGGTCGCCCGCAGTGCCGATTCCGAAGACCGACGACATCGGGTCCACGCCGATCCACACGTTGTAGCCCATGTTGCAGATCGTCATGACCACGAGCATGAAGATCGAGCAGATCAGGATGGACTTGCCACGCGTGCACTTGAGGCCGTCGGCCACGATGGACACGCAGGTCTCCATGAGCGAGATGCAGCTGGTGAGGGCCGCGAACAGCACGAGCAGGAAGAACAGGAATCCGACGACCCTGCCGAACACGCCGAACTGCGCGAAGATCTGCGGCAGCACCACGAACATGAGCGAGGGTCCGGAGTTGCCAGCCACGTCGGCGCCGTTGCCGGAAACCGCGAAGCAGGCGGGAATGATCATGAGGCCGGCGAGGAATGCGATGCCGGTGTCGAACACCTCGATGCGCCTGACGGACGACTCGAGGTTGTCCTCTTTGCGCAGGTAGGAGCCATAGGTGATCATGATGCCCATGGCCAGCGAGAGGCTGAAGAACATCTGCCCCATAGCCGACACCACAAGCTCTGGCGAGAACGCCGAGAAGTCGGGGATGAGGTAGTAGGCCAGGCCGTCGATTGCGCCGGGCTGGCACACCGAGAAGATCGTGATGGCGATCGAGATAACGATGAGCGCGGGCATCATAATCTTGTTGGAGCGCTCGATGCCGCCCTGCACGCCCAGCGCAACGATGGCGATGGTGAGACCCATGAAGATGAACGCGTAGACGTAGGTCTCGATGCCCATGCCGGTGATGAACGACGTAAAGTAGCCGTCGGAGGCGATTTCGGCCTCGGAAGTTACCACGTAGGCCGCGGTGTACTTGGTTACCCAGCCTCCGATCACGGCGTAGTAGGGGGTGATGAGGAACGGCACCACGGATGCCAGCACGCCGATGATGGTGAACTTCTTGCCGAAGTGGCTGAAGGAGCCGATGGCGCTCAGGCGGGTCTTGCGGCCAAGCGCGACCTCGGCGACCATCAGGGTAAAGCCGAACGTTACGACGAGAATCAAGTATACGAGGAGGAATAGGCCTCCGCCATACTTAGCTGCTAGGTAAGGAAACCTCCAAAGGTTTCCCAGTCCGACCGCGCTGGCAGCTGCTGCAAGCACGAATCCCATCTTTCCGGAAAAGCTGCTCCTCGACGCAGCCTTAGCGGAACCCTGCTCGATCTCGTTCATCGGTTCCCTTTCGTAACTCGGGTCCAACCTTGCAAACGCCGCAGGCATGCGCTGGACACATGCCGACGACAGCTTCTAAGCATGCCGACCCACAGCGCGGAGACAACCCGTCGACCACGCATCCGATGTAGTTCGAGCTTAAAAACTTCTATCTAAAATTGCATAGAACCTACATAAATACAACGACAAATGCCGTGACTAGGGCGGTAAAAGCCGACGGCGGACGATTGTAGATACCAGAGGTAGCAATTTGGAGCCGAACGGGCTTCGAAACGCCCGACGAGAACCGAGGAAACAATATGGGCCGCCGGCTTCGAGCATCCCCGAGCGCCGGCGGCCACCAGAGTCGAAACACTAGAACATGAGGCCGTTCAAGACCATCTCCACAAGATGTAGCGAACCCTGCGCTCCCATGAACGTCTTGGGCACCACGTCGTAGTAGCCCAGAGTGGGCAGCCCGGTCTCGATGCCGGTAAAGCGAAGGTCGAGCGTCCTGAGGTATCCGATGGTGTTGCCGCTGCCAAACACGAGGTCGGGATCGCACGAATCGAGGTCGGCGCCCAGCGCGTCGGACACCCCGTAGCGTGCGAGAAGCCCGTCGAGATGGCCGGACCACTCGTTGCTGCCGGGGTCGAGCACGTGCACGCTCACGGGCAGCATGCCCATGTAGCCTGTGAGGAACTCCACGTAGGAGCACAGCTCGGAGCAGCAGCCCTCCACGGCGTAGGGAACGCCCTTGGGAAGTCCCGAGAACGAATGCATACGCGAGATGAACGCGTAGGCGCGGGCGCGGGCGGCTCCGATGGAGTCGAGCGCGGGCGCGGAGTCGACACTGGCCGCGCCATCCTGCAGCGCCGCGCACACCTGCTCCACGAAGCGCTCTGCAGCCGGGAAGCCGATCGGCGGCTCGCACACCACATACGGGATGCCGTACTCGCTCTCGAGGTAGCGCGCCGTCTGCAGGCCGAACTCGGGGAACACCACCACGTTGAGCGAGGCGCTCGCCAGATTCTGCAGCTCCTCCACGGTGCAGCCCGCGCACACGGCGCAGCCCACCTCGCAGCCGGCAAGCCCGAGCAGGCGCGTCAGCTCGCCCACGTTGCCCATCACGTTGCGCTGCTGCAGCGACATGCCAAGGAGGTTCACCCGCCCGGGCACCTTGGCCAAGTCGCGACGCGGCGGCACCTGGCGCAGCAGCTCGAGCGCGCCGGTCTCGTGCCCATGGCACACGTCGCTCGAAAAGCCCGGCGTCTCCACGCACACGACGTGCACGCTATCGCCCAGCACGCTGCGGGCGATGCCCGCCAGGTCGTCGCCGATGAGCGAGGCGCCCGGCGAGTTGACGATGGCCACCATCTCGCAGGCCACCGACTCGCGGATGTATTCCAGCAGCTCGCGCAGCTTCTCCTCGGAGCCGTACACGTAGTCGCCCGTGTCGAGGTAGGTGCAGGGAACGCGCGGCTGCCCGAAGAACCACGAACGCGGGTAGTTGAGCGGGTCGAAGCTCAGCTGGCGAATCATCTGCTGGTCGGCCGTGGCCGAGTGGAAGAACTTGCATCCGGTGGGACCGTTGAGCACCGTCACCGAGTTCGAGATTCCCTCGAACGCGAACACGATGCCCGAGAAGCTATCGGGCGTAATATCGGTCAAATAGCGATTCGTCATCTTTCCACCCTCCTTCGAGATTCATCTTCAAGAGCAGCGCCCAGCGCCTGGCCAGCACGATGCCCGACTCGAAGCCCACGTTGGGGCACATCGGGATCGTGTCGCACACGGGCACGTTCTGCGTGACCGAGGACGCGTAGTTGGTGAGCAGCACGTCGGGCCTAAGCTCGGCGATGTCGGATGCGCGCTTCTTGGGGTCGTAGTGCAGCTCTACCGGCAGGTCTATGCCGAGGCGTGACCTGAAGCCGAAATCCTGCGAGTAGTCCAGCGCGCCGATCTTGACCACCTCCATGCCGCAGTCTATGGCCGGCTTCAAGATCCAGTCCAGCTCGGAGTTGTAGGTGAACACCATGAGCTTGCGTCCCTCGAGCTGAGGCCTCAGCTCGGCGACCTGCGCCTCGTAGCCGGCCTTCTGCTCGTCGATGATGCGCTCGGCCTCCTCGGAGCTGCCGAACCTCTCCCCCAGCTCGCGCAGCCAATCGCACGTCTCGTCGTAGCCGATCGGGAAGCCGCGGTCGTACGATTCGCAGCCAAACTCCTCCTTGAAGAAGCCGGTGAGGGTCTTGGCGCTGTAGTCGCTGAAGGCAGGCAGTATCAGCTCCGCCTCGAGGAAGTTGCGCAGGTCGGCGGTGGGACAGTCGTAGAGGAACCTGCAGTTGACCCTCACGCCCATGCGCTCGAGGAAGCCGCGGATAAGCTCGAAGTTCTGCTCGGTGCCGGTGACAACCATCTTCTCGGCTACCACGTTGACGGTTCGCGGCTTCGGCTTGACGCTGCGGTCGATGATGCCCTTGGCCAGGTCGGTATAGGCCATGAACATTCCCTGCATGTAGTCGCCGGCCATGTTGCCGTCGGCGGCGATGGGCACCACGGGGGTCTCGGGCGTGGAGAGGGCAGCCATGCTCTCCACGTCGTCGCCGATGATGCCGGCCGGGCACGCGCTCACCACGATCACCGCCGAGGGCTTGGGTTCGCGCGCCAGGATCTCGCGCACCTTGGACTCGAGCTTCTCCATGCCGCCGAACACGATTTCGGGCTGACCCATCTCGGTGCATTCGAGGTTGGGGGCCAGCGAGGCCGGCAGCAGCGAGCCGCGCTCGAACAGCCGGCGGCGCCCCGTGGAGCTGATGGCCTGGAACGAGATGTAGGCGCAGCTCTTGGGCGAATGTGCCAGCACCACCGCGTCGGACAGGTGCGCCGCCGTGGACACCGCGCCGTTGAACGCGCATCCGTGCAGCGGCTCGGAGTTCCTCACGTTCTTGGAGAGGTAACGGTTGGCCTTCGCGAGGTCGGGCGAGTATCCCTGTGCCGGGGCCTCCTCGGTCGCGCTCGCGCCAGCTGCCGCGGTCTCGCCGACTGCCGCCGTGCCCGTGCTCGCCACCGCCGCGCTCTCCTCCAGCACGTCGCCCTGCGAGCAGTGCCCGCTGCCATCGCCGCCCAGCACCACGCGCTCCAGCTCGTCGTCGTCGAGCGGATTGGCCGGATACAGCTTGCAGCCGGCGGCGATCCGGGCCGCCGCGTCGTCGAATATCGCGCAGACCTCCGGGTCGTCGGCGAGCTGCATGGCGGTCACGCCCGCGCGCTCTGCACGGGTGAACGTGTCGGACCTGGGAACGTCGGCGAATATGGGCAGCCCCACCGCTTCGGCGAAGCGGCGCACCCTGTTCTCCTCGTCTTCCACCGCGCGCCTGTTGAACACCAGGCCCGCGACCCTGCAGCCGTCGCCGTCGAAGTTGCGGATGCCGCGCAAGATGTTGTTGGCCGCATAGAGCGCCATGAACTCGCCCGACGTGACTACTAGGATCGTGTCGGCGTACTCGCGACGTATGGGCACCGCGAAGCCGCCGCACACCACGTCGCCCAGCACGTCGTAGAGCGTGGTGTCGTAGCGCTCGCCCAAATTGAACTGCTCCAGCAGCTCGAAAGTGGAGATGATGCCGCGTCCCGCGCAGCCCACTCCGGGCTTGGGGCCGCCGGCCTCCACGCAGCCTATGTCCATGTAGCCCGTGGCCAGTATGTCGGAGAGCCTGTAGTCCAGAGGACCCGTGACCCTCATGTAGTCCAGCACCGTGGTAAGCTCGCGCCCGCCCAGCAGCAGCCGGGTCGAGTCGTGCTTGGGGTCGCACCCGATCTGCAGCACGCTCTTGCCCGCTCTCGCCAGCGCCACGGAGATGTTGGCGCTCATCGTGGACTTGCCGATGCCGCCCTTTCCATACACCGCCAGTTTGGTCATAAACCGCTCCCCTCCTCGTTCGCGCCTATTCGACCGTCCCCTCCAGGTAGTCGAGGCGGCCGCCGAACACGTCGAAGTCGTCGAACATGAACTGGAACTTGCCGTCGTTCTTGGTCGTGTGATAGTGGCCCACGTACCAGAGCCTGAAGTCGAGCCTGTCTGCCAGGCTCTGCAGCCAGATCTCGGTGGATTTGTCCACCGTGGACTGGTCGACCTGCGGCAGGAACACCTCCACGGGTTCCACCGACTGCGGGCACGTGTGGGTGAGCATCACGTCGACCTTCCAGCCCATGGAGTCGAGATTGCCCTCCACCCTTGCCTTGATTTCGTCGCTGGGCTGCTCGTCGGCAAACCAGCTCCAGCCGCGCGCGATGCGAATGTCCTTGTCCACCGAGTACGCGCCGCCCGCCACCATCGTGCTCAGCCCGTCGAAGTCGTAGACCTCGCCGTCTTTGGCGAAGAGTATGTTGGGAAACCCGTCCTCCACATACACCGTGCCGCCGCAGAACTCCGCCTCGTGGTAGCAGGGCAGCGTTTCGGGGCGCATCTCGTGGTTGCCGTGGATGCAGAACAGCGTGATGGGGATCTTGGCGATGAACTTGCGGGCCTGCGTGTCGCGCGAGTTGCCGAAGTAGTTGATGCCGGCGTCTCCCAGCACGATCATCGTGTCGTCCTTCCCCAGCTCGTGCTCGCGCACGAATCGCTTGACGCGCCTGAAGTCGCCATGGGTGTCGCCCGTGATGTAGAACATGTTCTCGATTTCCGCCTATCTTCCAGATCCAACCCCACAACGGTACTCCAAGCTGCGGGGTATTTCTATACCTGTTTGAGACTGCGCCTCGATGCCCGCAGCTGCTCGCGCTATGCCGAACCAGCTGCGCAGGCTGCGCTACACCGCACTACGCCAGCGAGCCCATCGGGTCCCAGGGAGCCAGCACGGTCGGCTCGCACTCGTGGTAGGCGTGCCGCCACTGCTCGGGCAGGTACTTCTCGTCCACCACCACCTGGTACACGTACTCGTCGAACCAGGAGTCGGCCAGCGTGTCGAAGCCGTCGCGGCCATGGTCCTTGCCCCAGCTGTTCTCGACCTTCCAGAGGGTCGGGTTGCCTTCGGCATCGAGGTTGACTCCCTCGAGCACCATCGCATGCGTCATGAGCGACTCGCCGTAGTCGAGCCTCTGCGCCTTGTCGAACCCGGCGATCACATCGAAGCCGAACAGCGTGTCGGCATCGCAGGCGGCCAGGTCCATTATGCCGTCCTTGGCCAGGAAGCTCTGCCCCACGTCGCATCCGAACCACACCGGCAGGTTGTCGCGCAGCTGCGCGATGGCGGCGCGCTTGAGTTCTTCCGACGGCAGGTTGATGTAGCGCACGCCGTGATCTTCCAGCACGTTGCCCAGCCTCGACACCGTGTAGGTGCGCCCGAACGGCTTGTCGGCAGTGGGAGCCGAGATCACCGAGATGTAGCTGTCGAGGTCCATCCCCACGGCCTCGTCGAAGAAGCCCTTGGGGGTGAAGGTGCCCGAGAGCACCAGCTTGTCGTCTTTGTCGCGCAGCCTCACGTCGAAGGTCGCGGGCGGCTGTCCCAGGCACACGGTGAGCAGCGACTGCACGTTGGACATCATGGCGCGCTTGGCCTCGCGAAGCTCGTCTGCGCCCTTGCCGGCCTCGTGCCCCTCGCGCAGCTCGCAGGCGCATTTGCGCAGGTAGCGGGTGAGAAACTCGTTCATCGATCCGGTGTTGGACGAGCACGACGTTTCGGGCATGGCCTCCTTGGGCACCACGCCGTACTTCTTCACGAGCGAGCGGAACATGTCCCACTGCCCGCCGTCGCTCACGGGGTCGGCGAGCAGGAACTGCACCAGGCGGCCGTCGCGCGGCTCGTCGAGCGTGTCGAGGATGTTCTCCAGAAACCAGTTGGATTTCTCCAGCTTGTCGAAAAACAGCGGGTAGGCCTGCGACAGCTCGAAGCTCTTGAGCGAGTACTTCTCGATCACGCGGAAGCGCATAGTGTTCAGCGATGCGAACATCCAGCAGCGACCTGACCTCTCCTGGTCGCAGCGCTCGCCCTGCTTGACCTCCACGTCGAACGTCATGGTGCTGCGGGCTGCGGCTTCGGGGTTGCGCACCGCGCCTGCCAGCCCTCCCGAAGTCACGGAGTTCTTGGCCACCACGCTGGCCCTGTCGGCCGCAAACGCCGCAAACCCCGCTTCCAGCTGCGTCTGCGTAACGCAGAACTTCTCGTCCACCTCGCCGGCCTCCATCTCGTGCGGCGCACAGCCGTTGCAATGCTTTTCGCTCATGTATGCAGCTCCTCTTTTATAGTATTGGCATGTGTTGGCGTTGGATTTCGCACATATAGGGTAGATTATAAACGTGCATTGGCACTTGGCGATGCATCGCGCCGCATTAGCTCAAAGTGAATCGAGGCCCAAGTTTTGAACAAGCTCTCGCATACAGAGTCCGCCGCGTCTTCCGCGACAGCAGCAGCACCGCAGCCGGGCAAAGGCGCCCGCAAGGGCACGGTGGCGCTGTTCGCCATCCTGGTGTTCACGGCGGCCACCGGCAGCCTCTCGCAAACCGCGCTCAACAACATGCTCACCGTGGCGGTGGACGACTTCGGCATCGAGGTCGACCTCGGACAGTGGGCCACCACCATCTACATGCTGGCGATGGGCGTGGCCGTGCCGCTCACGGGCTACCTGTGGCGCAGGCTCGACAACCGCAACTACACGATGATGACGCTGGCGCTCATGCTCGCAGGCTCGCTCATCGACTTCTTCGCGCCCACGTTTGCAGTCCTCATCGTGGGCAGGGTGATGCAGGCCGTGGCAGCCGGCTTCTCGATGGCCGTGATGCAGACCGTGGCCATGACCGGGTTCGGATCCAACAAGACGGCCACCGCGATGGGCATCGCGGGCATCGCGATGGGCTTCGCTCCCAACATCGGCCCCACGGTGGGCGGCCTATTCGTTGGAGGCGCGGGCTGGCGGTGGTTCTTCGTGGCGCTGGCTGCGGTGCCGGTGGTGCTCATGGCGCTCACGCTGCTCACGGTGCCCAAGGGCGGCGAGCACGACCGTTCCGTCAAGCTCGACCTGGCCTCGTTCGTGGTTTGCGCGATCGGGTTCGGCGGCCTTCTCACCGGATTCTCGGAAGCCAGCACCAACGGGGTCGGCAGCCTCACCATGTGGATCCCCGTGGCCGCAGGCGTGGTGTTTCTGTGGCTGTTCGCGCACCGGCAGCATCGCGTGCAAAACCCGCTCATCAACCTCGACATCTTCAAGAGCCGCAAGTTCAAGATCGGCTTCTGGATGAACAACCTGCTGTTCGGGTCGTTCATGGGCATCACGCTCATCATGCCGCTCTACATCGAAGGTGCGATCGGGGGCACCGCGGCCGATGCGGGCACCGCGCTTCTGCCCGGAGCCATCGCCGCGCTCATCTGCAATCCGCTTTCGGGCATCCTGGGCGACAAGATCGGCAAGACCAGGGTGATGAAGATCGCCGCCGCCATAATGGCCGCAGGTGCGCTTCTGGCCCTCACCTACAGCGAAAGCTCGCCCATATGGTATGTGGCCATGGTCCAGGGAATTCGAGGGACCGGAGTGTCGTCGTCGATTGGATGCATGCTGGCATGGCTGCTCGAAGACCTGCCACGAGATATAGTTGCCGACGGCACGTCGTTCTCGCTGGTAGCCAGGCAGGCGTCGGCATCGCTCGGCACCGCCGTGATGGTGTTCCTGGTCACGGTGGTCCTAGACATCACCGGAGGCGGAATGCTGGCATACACCTGCGCATTCGGCTTCGCGGCGCTTTTGGCGGTGGTGCTGCTCGTGATGGTGTTCGCGTACGCCAGAGAGTAGCAACGGCACGCCTGCTCGCGCCGCGCGCGACCGCCCGCTACTCGGCCTTGGCGGTCTGCTCGCCTATCACGTCGGCGAGCGTCTTGGTGCTCAGATACGAGCTGGTGAGGCTGTCGATCTCCTGCCAGACGGGAGCCAGATTGCACGAGTTGGGGCAGCTCTCCTCCGAGTCGCCCTCCATGGCGCAGTCGGCGCATGCGTTCATGCCCTCGGCGCCCTCGGCGGCCTCGATGATCTGCACCAGCGTGTACTCGGCGGGAGTGCGGGTGAGCTTGTAGCCGCCGGTCTTGCCGCGCTGGCTGTCCACGAAGCCGGCCTTGCGCATGAGCTGCACCACCTGCTCGAGGTACTTGCGCGAGATGTGCTGCCTCTCGGCTATGTCGCCCAGCGACACCCAGCCGTCGTGCATGGCGAGGTCGGCCATGACCCTCAGCGCGTACCTGCCCTTGGACGAGAACATGCCAGACATAGCTACTCCTTAGAGCCGTCGTCTCCTGCAGGCGCAACGCCCTGCTCCCTGAAGATCTCTTCCAACGTGCGCCACGCAAGCTCGGCGCACTTGACCCTGGCGGGCATCCTCGAGATGGACTCCAGCATCGCGGCCTCGTCCAGCTCCTCGAGCACCGCAGGATCGGTCTGCTCGCCCTTCACCATGTCCATGAACAGCTTGGTGAGCCGCATGGCATCGGCGGGAGTTCGGTCTACCATCAGGTCGCTCATCATGTCGGCCGAAGCCTGCGAGATCGCGCAGCCGTGCCCCGTGTAGGAAGCCTCCTCAATCGTGCCGTCGTCGGCCATCTTCACATGCAGCACCAGGTCGTCGCCGCAAGTGGGGTTCACGCCCTCGTGCGTGTAGGTGGGGTCGTCCATCTCGTACTTGTAGTAGGGATGGGCCACATGGTCCATGAACTGCGCGTTGTACAGATTGTCGTTAGCCAACGTTGAACATCCTCCCCACGCCCTCGAGGGCATCCACGAACCTGTCTATGTCCGCCTTGTCGTTGTAGTAGGCCACCGATGCGCGGCAGCAGCTCGAGATGCCCATCCAGGTGAGCAGCGGCTGGGCGCAGTGGTGGCCGGCTCTGATGGCCACGTTGCTCATGTCCAGGATGCTGGACACGTCGTGCGGATGCACGTTGCCGATGTTGAACGACACGGCCCCCAGGTGCTCGGCGGCGACCTGCGAACCCAGCACGTCCACGTGCGGCATGTCCAGCAGGCGCTGGCACAGATACTCGGTGAGGGCGTGCTCCCGCGCCTCGACTTGCTCGATGCCCACGCTCTCGAGATGCGATATCGCCACGTCGGTGGCGTAGATGCCGGCCGCGTCCTGCGTGCCGGCCTCGAACTTCATGGGAATGGGTGCCCACACCGCATCGGTCTCGGTGACGGAGTCGATCATCTCGCCTCCCGTGAGGAAGGGCGGCATGTTCTCCAGCACCTCGCGCTTGCCCCACAGCACGCCGATGCCCATGGGGCCGCCGAGCTTGTGGGCCGAGAACGCCAGCAGGTCGATATCCGCATCCTTCACGTCCACCTTCATATGCGGCACCCACTGCGCCCCGTCCACCACCATCACGGCTCCCATATCGTGGGCGCGCCTGGCGATCTGCTCGATCGGGGTGGTGGAGCCCAGCACATTGGAAAGCCCGGTGATCGACACGATCCTGGTAGCCGGGCCGATCTTGGCCTCTATCTCGTCTTGCGAGATGTGCCCTCCCTCGTCGGGACGGATGTACACCAGCTTGGCGCCGGTGTGACGGCAGACCTGCTGCCACGGGATGAGGTTGGAGTGGTGCTCCATGATGGAGATTGCCACCTCGTCGCCCTCGTGCAGACGCGACCCGCCGAGCGAGCTGGCCACCAGGTTGAGCGACTCCGACGCGTTGCGGGTAAACACGACCTCGTCGGGGTCTGTCGCCCCGATGAACTCCGCGATGTGGCGACGGGCCTTCTCGATGGCCTGCGTGGCCTCCACCGAGATGCGGTAGAGTCCGCGCAGCGGGTTGGCGTTCATGGTCTCGTAGAAGCGCTTCTGCGCCTCGATCACCTCGGCCGGACGCTGCGCCGTGGCCGCGGAGTCCAGAAACGCAAGCTCCGGATTGCCCGTCAGCAGCGGGAAGTCCTTCTTGTATGGGTTGGATGCGATGTCAATCGCGCTCATGCGCGTCTCCTGCTCTCTTTGGGGCGCCCGGGGCGCCCAGGGTGCGTGGCGGCGTGCGCGCATGCACGCCGCCAACCGGCTAGTTCCAGTCGTGCTGCACCGCGTCGGCGATCTCGTCCACGGCATCGTGGCCGAACAGCATCTCGGCAGCGTAGAGCGCCACCTCGTGGGCGCGTTTGGTGGGAGCGTGGATCACGGCCTCGTCCACCACGGCCCTCTCGAAAAGCTCCTCGGCCTGGCTGGTGCTCAGGCCGCGGTCGCGCATGTACTCCAGCTGCTCGGCGCTCATCGATCCGATGGTGGCTCCGTGGTCGCCCTGCACGTCTTCCTCGTCGCACAAGATCACGGGCAGCGTCTTGTTCACCACGGCATCGCCCGTGACCACCACGGTCTCCTGCTCGCGGCCCTTGGCGCCCTTGCCGCCTCGCACCAGGTCGATGGTGGCGCGAAGCGTCTTGTGCGCAGCGTCGGCCAGCACGCCCGACTCGTCGATGCGCGACCTCGTGTCGCGTCCGCGCATGCGCACCAGGTGGTTGATGTCGATGGTCTGGCTGTCGCGGCCCAGGTAGTGCAGCTGCACGTCGATGGACGACTCCGCACCAGCCAGGTTGGCGGCAAGTCCGATGGCGCTGGTGCCTGCCGAGAGCGAGTACTGCCTCACGTTCACGCTGGCCCCGTCGGCGCACTCGATGCCGAAGCCCTCGAGATGGCTCTTGGAATCGGGAAGCGCGGTCATCTCGAACACGTCGGCGTGCGCGTCCTCTTCCACCACAAGCCTCACCAGGCTGGCGGTCAGGTCGCCTGCCGCAGCGCTGCCCTCGGCAGCCGCGCCGTCTTCGGCGGCGTCGGCGATCACGACGACGCTGGCGCGGGCGCCCTTCCTCACGGCCACGCAGGTGCTGGCCGCAGCGGCTCCCGCCTTCGCGAGGTCCACGACGATCGGCTCCGAGAGCTGCACGCCCTCGGCGACCTCCACGACCGCCTTCGCAGCGGCAGCGGCGTCATCGATCCAGGCAGCGGCCTCCTCGCCGATGCCGGTCTCGATGCCGGCGAACTCTGCCGGCACCTCGCCCACGGCCTGCACCTTCACGGCGCCGTCGGCGCATTCGGCCACGACCTTGGCGCTGCCGGCGAGCAGCTCGGCATCGGGCACCTCGAGGGCGATCTGGTTGATCTTCATGTAGTTCCACGTTTGGGCCGTGGCGGCGTTCACATGTTCCAAAGTGCGCATTAGCCGATCGCCCCTTCCATCTCGAGCTTGATGAGGTTGTTCATCTCTGCGGCGTACTCCAGCGGAAGCTCCTTGGAGATGGGGTTGGCAAAGCCGTTGACCACCATCGTGCGGGCCTCCTCCTCGGTGCAGCCGCGGCTCATGAGGTAGAACACCGTGTCGTCGGAGATGCGGCCGATCGTGGCCTCGTGGCCAACGCTTGCGCTGGCGCACCTCACGTCCATCGCGGGGATGGTGTCGGAACGGCTGATGTCGTCGAGCATGAGCGACTGGCACGACACCGTGGCCTTGGCATGCTCGGCGTCTTTACCCACGAACACCTCGCTCCTGAACGTCGAGGTGCCGCCGCCCTTCGAGATCGACTTGGTGGACACCGACGAACGGGAGTCGGCGCCCAGCATGATGACCTTGCATCCGGTGTCGAGGTCTTGCCCGTTGCCGGCGAAGGTGATGCCGGTAAACTCGCACGAGGTGCGGTCGCCCTCGAGCACCGTGGTGGGGTACAGGTACGAAACGTGGCTGCCGAACGAGCCCGACACCCACTCCATCACGCCGTCGTTGGCCACGGTGGAGCGCTTGGTGTTGAGGTTGTACATGTTCTTCGACCAGTTCTCGATGGTCGAGTACCTCAGGCGCGCACCCTCTCCCACGAACAGCTCCACGCAGCCCGCATGCAGGTTGGCCACGTTGTACTTGGGGGCAGAACAGCCCTCGATGAAGTGCAGGTCGGCGCCCGGCTCCACGATGATGAGGGTGTGCTCGAACTGGCCGGCACCCGCGGCGTTGAGCCTGAAGTAGCTCTGCAGCGGGTACTCCATCTTCACGTCCTTGGGCACGTACACGAAGGAGCCGCCGCTCCACACCGCCGCGTGCAGCGCGGAGAACTTGTGGTCGCGGATGGGCACCAGCTTCATGAACCTGTCGTGGATCAGCCCCTCGTACGGGCCGTGCAGCGCCTCCTCGATGCCGGAGTACACCACGCCCTGCTTGGCGGCGCTCTCCTGCATGTTGTGGTATACCAGCTCGGAGTCGTACTGTGCGCCCACGCCCGCCAGGTAAGCGCGCTCGGCCTCGGGAATGCCCAGCCTCTCGAAGGTGTCGCGCACTTCCTCGGGCACGTCGTCCCAGCTGCTGGCCTGCTTGCTGTTGGCCGTCACGTAGGTGGAGATGTTGTCCACGTCCAGCCCGTCGATCGCGGGGCCCCAGTTGGCCGGCATCGACATCTCGTGGTAGGCCTTGAGACCCTCGAGCCTCAGCTCCAGCATCCAGTCGGGCTCGTCCTTGCGCTCCGAGATGGCGCGCACGATATCGGGCGTGAGGCCGTCCTCGAACCTCTCGTAGCCCTCCTCCGACTTCACGAAGTCGTACATCGAGCGGTCGACGTCTTGGATCTGCGTCTTCGCCATTTCCAAAACCTCCTGCCGCTAGTCGTCGAACGCCGCGGCGATGGCTGCATCGGCCGCTTCTTGCGTTCCCATCTCGTACTTCTCGAAGCCCTCCTGCTCGACCTTGGCGATCAGGCTGGCGTCGCCGGAATCCACCATGGTGCCGCCGTACATCACGTGCGTCATGTCCACGTTCACGTGCTCCAGGATCCTGGTGTTGTGGGTGATGAGGATGATCGAGCCGCCGCAGTCGTTCATGTAGCTGGCGATGCCCTTCGACACGATCGAGAGCGCGTCCACGTCGAGGCCCGAGTCGGTCTCGTCGAGGATGGCCAGCTTGGGCTGCAACAGCAGGAGCTGGAGCATCTCGATCTTCTTCTTCTCGCCGCCCGAGAAGCCCACGTTGAGGTCGCGTCCGAGGAATTCCTCGTTGATGCTCAGCATGTCGGCGATGTCGGAGACCCTCTTCCTGAACTTCTTGGGGGTCATCTTAAGCTCGGGGCGCAGCTGGGTGATGGTGCGCAGGAACGTGTACAGCGGCACGCCGGGCACCTCCACGGGAGCCTGGTACGACAGGAAGATGCCGGCCAGCGACCTCTTGTCGGCAGCCTCCTCGGTGATGTCCTTGCCGTCGAACTCGATGGTGCCTTGCGTGACCTTGTATGCAGGGTCTCCCATCAGCACGTGTCCGAACGTGGACTTGCCGGTGCCGTTGGGCCCCATCAGAACGTGGCTCTCGCCGGCGTTGATCCGAAGGTCGATCCCCTTGAGGATCTGCTTGTCCTCGGTGCCTGCGAACAACCCGGTTACCTTGAGCAGATTGCCTGACATCTAGATATCCTCCCGACTCCTCTTTGTCGTCTTTCCGAATTAATTCATACCATTCGGATGGCAATTAGGCTATTCAAATTCCCACCAGATGGTTATCAATTTTGTTAGTGGCAAACGGCTGCGGGCGCGGCTTCCGCCCGCAACGCAAAACGACCCGCTCGGGATTGGCTCTCGAGCGGGTCGTTCTCTTGGAAAATGCTAAACCGCGGCAGCTGCTACTTGGCAGCCTTGGAGCCGCGGCGGAGCTTGTTCAGCGCGATCGTGCCCACTACGACGAACACGATGCCCAGGACCAGCGAGATCCAGGGGTTTGTGGTAAAGCCGCAGATCAGATAGCACACGAAGCACACGATCATCACGAACGTGGCGTAGGGCAGCTGCGTTGCCACGTGGCGCAGGTGGTTGCACTTGGCGCCAGCCGACGAAAGGATCGTGGTGTCGGAGATGGGCGACACGTGGTCGCCGTACACGGCGCCAGCCATCGTTGCGCCGATGGCCACGAGGAACAGCGGGTCGGTCTCGGGGAACACGCCGATCACGATGGGGAGGATCAGCGCGATGGTGCCCCACGAGGTTCCCATGGCGAAGCCGATGAAGGCCGACACCAGGAAGATGATGCAGGGCAGTATCGCCAGGCTCACGCCCAGGTTGTTGAGGAAGCTGCTCACGAACTCGCCCGTGCCCAGCAGGTGACGGCAAAGGCCTCCGAGACTCCAGGCCAGGACGAGGATCATGATGGCTCCCACCATCGAGCGAACGCCCTCGGACACGCCCTCTACGAAGCCCTGCAGCGTGCAGAGCTTGCGGGGCAGGAACATCGCGGCTGCAACCAGCAGCGCCACGCACGAGCCGATGCACAGACCCTGCACGGGGTTCTCGCCAACTGCGGTTGCGAAGTCGACGCCCTCGAAGTATCCGCCGGTGTACATCATGCCCAGGATCGAGAACGCGATGAGCACCAGTATCGGGATCACGAGGTCGAACACGCGGCCTTTCTCCGAGATGTCGAGACCCTTGTACTCGTCGATGGCACCTGCTGCGGCGCCGTCGATGTCGGACTCCTCGGTCACGATCGAGGGGATGTCGGGCCTGTCCTCGTCGTAGGCCTCGGCGTCCTTGTCGGCAAGGCCGGTCGATGCCACGGTCGCAAGTGCGCTTCCCTCTGCGGGAATGTCGTCGGCGCTCTCGCCCCTCTGCGCGGCCTCCTCGGCCTCGCGCATCGAGCCGAAGTCGAGCTTGGTGATCAGCACGAAGAACACGAAGAAGATGGTGAGCAGCGCGTAGAAGTTATACGGGATCGATGCCACGAAGGTGGAGAAGCCGTCTTCTCCGAGGTAGCCGCCCACGGCCACAGCCCACGACGACACCGGGGCGATGATGCACACCGGAGCGGCCGTGGAGTCGATGATCCACGACAGCTTCTCGCGGCTCACGTGGAACCTGTCGGTGATGGGGCGCATCACGGCGCCCACGGTGAGGCAGTTGAAGTAGTCGTCCACGAAGATGAGGATGCCCAGCACCGCGGTGAGGATGGCTGCGAGGCGCGCGCTCTTCACGTGCTTGGAGACCCACTCCGCATAGGCGCGCGAACCGCCGGCGATGGCTATGACCACCGTTAACGCGCCCAATAACGCAAGGAACAGGACCAGCGCCCCGTTGCCCGCTATCTGCTCGGCCATCATCTGCGGCAGCATCGTGAACGCGGCCACGATCTGATCGACGCCCACGCCGTTGAGCGTGAACTGGTAGATCAGCATGCCCACGAACACGCCGATGGTGAGCGACGAGTACACTTCCTTCGTGATGAGCGCAAGGCCGAGCGCCAGCAACGGCGGCACTATGGACCACACGCCCGTGCTTATGAGGTCAAATCCTTCCACGGGTCCCTCTCTTCCAGATGCATCTTGCAAAACAGCGCATAAGCGCACACAAGGGCGCATGTTATCCTGTCTTTGCTGGCACGAAACCCAAATGTGTAGTTTTTTCGGAGATTGTTGCTCCTAAGTCGGTAGCGTCGCCGCTGGCGGCTCTTTCGAGCTGCTTGAGAAGGAAAGGTCGAAACGCATCATATGAGACTCGCTACGCCAAACGAACCCATCGACGCACATGCGCTCGAGCTGCTTGCCTCCGAGCCGGTGCCGGGCATCGCACCCGGGTCGCTCGAAGGGTTCGTGGGCGTGTTCGATTCCGGCGTCGGCGGCATCAGCGTCCTGCGCGCCCTTGTCGACGAGCTCCCCCAC
>CAVFRF010000004.1:0-6698 GCA_963624975.1 Bacteroidaceae bacterium | reverse complement strand
AGTCGGATGGCCTTCCCTGGGCAGGTGTCCGTTCCTAGGCAGGTGTCCGTTCCTGAGCAGGTGTCCGTTCCTAGGCAGGTGTCCGTTCCTGAGCAGGTGCCCATCCCCCCACCGCCGCAGTTTTGCACTTTTGCCTCCGCTCGCACGCCGAAGCCCGCTTTCGTGCCGCGAAAATGAGGTTCTGCCTGTTCGAGCACGAGGGCCTCTCTTCCGCACCCGTCTTGACGGGCGAGATAATGGACAAATGTCGCCGAACTGGCTGCATATGGGGGCCGCGGAGGGCAGTTTCGAGGGCTGGCAGCCCCCTCTTGACCGGAGATGGCGTGCATGCGAAGGCGAAACCTCGATTTCATGGCATGATTTGCCCTTCCGGCGTGCAAGCGAAGGCAGAACCTCAATTCCTCGCCATCCTAGCCTCACCTAGCCTCGCAATCAGGGGAATCGTCGGCGTCCCCGCGCCCGAAGACAATGTTGCGCTGCCCACTCGCTCCAAGCACCTATCGCGCATATGCCTGAAAGCACTCCAAGCATTTCAAAAGGGTAAGAATCTGTTAAGGATCTGGTAAGAATTCGGTAAGAATCTGGTAAGATTCGCGGGCTATCATCTTGCCCATGAACATCATCCTTTCACATATCACTGCGCTGGAATATTGGAGGCTCGTGGGAAACAAGGGAATTCCCATCCCGCGCCCCACCTCGACATGTGTCGTGCAGGCATCCACCTTCACGTCCAAAGATCGATTTCCGCAAGCACTCGGCACTCTTCTGGCAAGCAGTGCCATCTCGCGCCCCGTTCACATCCTGACTTCGCACAGATCGATGCATGCCAATCCTCCGATGGTCTACCATCACGAAGTCTGCGTGCCACTTCCTAGAAAATCGCTCTACACGATAGATGGAGAGTTGGGAATTGTATCCCCCGAGATGTGCCTTCTGCAGATTGCAAAGAGCTTCCATCCGGTCGAAATCGCCGGATTGATGCACGAATTCTGCGGATACTATTCTCCCTCCAGCTTGTCCGGCGGACTTGTGAATCGCGAGCCCCTCACAAACATGGAACGCCTGGCCAACGCGGCAAACAGGTTCGAAGGCATGCATGGCATCAGGACATTCAAGAGAGCATCGCGATTTGTCAAAGGTCCCTCCAGGTCTCCGATGGAAACGGCTTTGGCACTGCTCCTGTCGTTGCCATATTCGCTTGGGGGCTACTCGTTTTCAGATTTGGAGCTCAACTCGAAAGTTGAAGTTCAGCATCCCAGCATCAAGGAGCTCGAGCCGGACATACTGTTTCGGAACTCCGGTCTCTGCATCGAATACGATGGGCGTGCGTTTCACGAAGGAGCTGTTGCGGTTAAGCGGGATGTTGCACGCGTCAATGTCCTGACTCTAGCCGGATACGATGTAATTACGCTCGACGCATCCCAGGTTATGAGATGCGATGCGATGCATGCTGCTGCCATCTCGATTGCGAAGGCCATGGGCAAACGTTTGAGAATCGACGATTACAGGGCATTCTCGCGTAAAAGGGCTTACCTTCGCCGAATGTTGCTCAATCCTCAAGGCGTCGTGCGCGGCGGAGTCCAGAGCATCCTTGCCATCAGATAATGCTGTGACGTGCACTGCTTGCGCATTGCCCGTAAAGCTGTCGGAGCAGCAGCGCGGTCTCCATGCCGTGGCTTCAGCCGAGATGCGTCCACCTGTTTGGAGTGCAAGATGTTCGATTAGGCTGGTGAAGGCAACATCCTTTGGCGTACGGGAGGCTAGGTGGGTTGCGTCTGGCACTTCCCTGCCGCGAAATTGAGTTTTTGCCTCCGCTCGCACGCCGAAGCCCGCTTTCATGCGTACCCTTGCATCGCCGAAGCGCCCTCGCATGCTGCGCGGCCAGGCAGGTGGCCTTCCCTAGGCAGGTGCCCGTTCCTCCCTGCCGCAGATTTGCACTTTTGCCTTCGCTCGCACGCCGAAGCCCGTTTTCATGCCGCGAAAATGAGGTTCTGCCTGTTCGAGCACGAGGGCCTCTCTCCCGCACCCGTCTTGACAGGCGAGATAATGGACAAATGTCGCCGAACTGGCTGCATATGGGGGCCGCGGAGGGCAGTTTCGGGGGCTGGCAGCTCCCTCTTGACCAGAGGGGGCGTGCATGCGAAGGCGAAACCTCAATTTCGTGACACGATTTGCCCTTCCGGCGTGCATGCGAAGGCAGAACCTCAAATCCGCGCCATCCTTGAGCGTCCGATCCGCGCCGAAGCGCCTCGAGGGCGCTCCTAAACGCGGTAGGGTACACACCCCAATGGACAGGTCCTTGCAACCGATCCGCGCCGAAGCACTCCGGAGGCTGCTCGGGCTACAGCTGCGACTTCAGCGACGACAGCACGTCCTCGCCTATCGCGCTCGTGCCGCCCAGCACGCACACGTTGGAGATGCTGGCCTTGTTGAGAGTCATCACGCCCGAAGCCAGCTTCGCGGCGCCGTCGGTGCTGTTGCTCACGAGCGCCACCACCGACTTGTTCTTGCCGCAGAAGGCCGCGCCCGCCAGCGCGTCGGGATAGTTGGCCGAGGTGGCGATCGCCATGTTGTCGTAGTTCAAGAGCTCGGAAGGCTGGAACGCAGCGGAGTCCATCCAGCCAGTTGCCCACCTGGCGATCTGGATGCTGGTGTCGTCGCGGGTTTCGCCGCTCAGGCGCTGCACCATCTTGCCGGCGCCGATCTGCGACATGGCCTCGACGTTCCTGGACACCACCGCTGTACCGCCCACGATCAGCACCCTGTCGAAGTTCGCGCTCGACGCGCTGGTGCTGCCCTTCACGATTGCGGAGGTGTCGGTCGAAAGGTCGTTGGAATAGCCGCCAGCCAGCAGGATCGGCGACTTCGAAGCATACGCGTACGGACTTACCGAAAGCGAGTCGGGGAAGTTCTTGCCAGTGGCGATGATGGCCGTGCTCGACCAGTGCCCATGCTCACTGCCGTACTTGTAGACATTGTTGCACGTGTCGTAGCGGTCGCTGCCAGGGATGCGCTCGACCTCGATGTTCAAGAGCCTCTCGATCTGCGACTCGGCATCGGACGACACGGCCGACTCTCCGCCGATGACGATAACCGTGGAAGGCTTGAGCCTCGCGAGCTGAATGGCTGCCCCGCCGCTCAGTTCGTCCGTGCTGGTGAGCACCACCGGCACGCCCGATCCGTCTTCGTCAAGTGCGCCCGCCAGTCCGGACGCGCAGAGGGCATCGGGGAAGCTCTGCCCCGTGGTCACGATCACGGTGCCGCCGGTAGACTCGAAGCCCTTCGACACGATCTTCGCCGCGGTCTCGTACCTGTCCTCGCCGGAGAGGCGCTCCCATTCGATGGCCTTCGCAGGCTGCGGCTCGCCTATGGCCAGCAGGTTGCCCGAGTCGTTCTTGTAGTAGAGCGTGCCGTCATCGGCGCAGATGAGGCTGCAAATGCAGTACTGCTCGTAGCCTTCGGCATCGTAGATCGTCGAGGCCTGCATCTCCTGCGACGCGCTTCCCGAGACCGGCACCTTGATCATCTGGATTCCGCCGGGGTTCTTGTTGCAGGTCACGTAGAGATACAGCCATCCCTCGCTCTCGTGCGCGGTGGACAGCAGCGCCGACGACTTGCACGGCCCCGGAAGCGAGACCGTGTCCAGCACCTCGAGCGTGCTGGCATCCAGCATCACGAAGCCGCCGCCATCGCTCGACGCAGCGCCCGCGACCTTGCCGTTCACCCCCACGAACACCCTGCCGTCATACACCACCGGGGTGCTGGTGGATTCGAGCGAGGCCGTGGTGTTGCCAGCCAGATCGGCGCTCTTGAGGTTGGAGAGCTTTCCGGTCGACGCATCCACGTCGAGCTTGCAGGCGTAGGCGCTGCGGGTGGTGAAGAACACGCAGCCGCTGCCCTCGTCGTAGGCCATGCTCGAGCGCACGTCTCCCATGTCGGGCAGCGCGATTTCGCTCACCACATCGCCCGTATCCTTGTCGAACGAGTACACGTGGGCCGTTCCCGAGTTGTCGTTCGTGCCGTTGTCGCTGCCCACGATCACGTTGTCGCCAACCACCACGGCGCCGGCCCAGTAGAAGCCGCCAGCCACGCTCTTGCTCCACTTGACCCTGGGAGTTTCATCGGTGGCCGAAACATCGGCATCGCGAATGTCGATGCACGCGAACTCGGCAGTGCCCGTCTCCGACTTCCACCAGCCCATGTAGATGCACCCGTCGCTGTACGCTATCGGGCTGGTGGCCTGGTTGCCCGAACCCGAGTGGTAGACCCACAGCGACTCCAGCGTCTTGGCATCGAACGCCTGCACGCCCGACTTGATGGGCACAAAGATCATGCCCTCCGCATAGGCCATCGGCGTATAGCCCCAGTTGGTGGAATCGCTCATGGTGCCGGTGGCCACCCTCTTGCCTGTTTGCAGGTCCATCTTGTAGAGAGTGGTGCGACTGCAGCTGATCAGGCAATCGTCCACGATGATGGGAACGTTGGGCTGGTTGTACATGTCCCAGTCGCCCAGACGCGTCGCCCACTTCACGTTGGCATCGTTCGACGTTGTTGGAAGGTCGATGCTGGTGATGGCCATGTTGGAGTCGCTGTTGCGAAAGTTCTTCCACTGGGCGCCTACGTCTTCGAGACCTGTGATGGGCGAAACCGCGCCCTGCGTCTCGGCCGCGTCGTCGGCGAGAGCCGCTGCCGGCAGTGTTGTAGCCGCTACCACCGTGAAAGCCACAGCTAGCGCCGCTGCAACCAGCGCCCTCGCAGTCCGCATCCGCCATGCGGTCACGGCCGCAAAGCTCCCACGAGTATTCATCTCCATTGCCAATTCCCCTTCCCTAGCCAAGGTTCCGGCGCATCAGCGCGGACGGCGTCGAACCGGCAGCCTTCCGCATTCCCCTGCAGTTCGGCGTCGGTGATTCCCTGCTGCCACAGCCACGAAACTACCCCTCGTCTGCAGCTTTCTTTACCAGCTGGGCCACGAAATGCACGTCGGGGCCGCCGGCCTCCAGCCTGTTGAGCACGAAGTCGCGCCCTCCCATCGGCTTGAGCTCGAAGCCCGATCCCTCTTCGCTTGACAGAAACGCCTCGACCGTGCTCTCGTCTTCCTCGCGTGTGATGGTGCAGGTGGAGAACACGATGGTGCCGCCCGGCTCGATGAGTGGCGCGGCCGACTTGAGCATCCCGAGTCCCACCTCGGCAAGCTCAGCGATCTTGCCGGGGGTAACGCTCCAGCGAATCTCGGGATGCCGCCGCAGCGTGCCCAGCCCCGAGCAGGGGGCGTCGATGAGCGCCTTGCCGAAGAGCCCGGGCGTACCTGCGGCAGCAGCGCCGCGCTCGCCCGCAAGCCCCTCGATCGCATCGAGCCTCGTCGCGTCGCCCTCGAAGATCTTCACGCCGCGCAGACCCGCAGCCTCGACGCGCTTGCCAAGCACGCCGTTCTTGAAGGCGTGCATGTCCACGCAGCACATCTGCGACTGCTCGCCGTTGTACTTGAGCGCGTTGCTCTGCAGCAGCACCGTCTTGGTGCCGCGTCCGCTTCCCACTTCCAGAAAGCGCTTGCCCTTTGCGGGCGTGGCCACCAGCGCGGCGAGCTGCGCCGATGCGTCGGTCACTATCGCCCGGCTGTCGCGCAGCACCGCGCTCGACACCGCCGCACGGCCGTTGCTCGCAAGGATGCATCCGCGATCCTCCGGCCCCACGAACGACGGCTTGGCACCGCAGCGCGCAAGCTCGTCGAACACCTCTCGCGGCGTGGCCTTGATGGAGTTGACGGCCAGAAACACCGGAGCCGGCTCGTTGCAAGCCGCCATGAACCCGGCAGCGCCCTCGCGCCCGTAGCGCTCGACGAGCAGCCTGGCCAGCCATACGGGAAAGCCGAACGAACGCGCCAGCGCCCCATCGTCTTTCGCGGGGTCGCCCCACGGAAACGCCTCGGCATCGCGCAGCATCTTGCGCAGCACGGCGTTGGCCAGGTTGGCGGCCTTCCGCTCAACGTAGCGCACCAGCTCGACGCCTTGGTCCACCACCACGTGCGCCGGCTTGTGCAGAAACAGCAGCTCGTAGGCGCTCACGCGCAGCGCGTCGCGCACGTTGGGCCTTATGTCGTTTACAGAGGAGAGACTGCGGTTGATGGCCTCGTCCAGCGTGCCCTGTGTAGAGACAACGCCGGTGGCCAGCAGTTCGGCGAACGCCTTGTCGGCATGCGATTCGTCAGTTGAGTGCACTACTTTGAGAGCGACGTTCTGCACGTAGGCGCCGCGCTCTCGCACCAGCCGAAGCGTGTCGACCGCCATCCGTCTAGAAGGCGAGAGCTTGACGGGCACGCGCTTCGCATCGCCAGCGCCGCGGCCCGCGCCGCCAGCGCGCTTGGCACCGCCTCCATCACGCCTCGCGGAGCCGCCTCCGCGCGCCGCCGCCATCACAGGGCCTCCCACGTCGCGGTGCCGTTCTTGAGCATCTCGTGCACGCCGGCGCAGAAGTCGGCGGCGGCCATCTCCTTCTTGCCGTCGGGCTTTACCCTCAGCAGCTCCATGCAGTACGCGCCGTCGCACCCAAGCAGCAGCTTCTTGCAATGACGCACCACCTTGCCGGCTTCAAGCTCGACGCCCTCGGGCCTCAAGTCGAACATGCGCGCGTCCTCGACGGTCATCGACCTGCCGCACACCACGGCGCGCGCCGGTGCATGATGGTTGGAAGCCCTCACC
>CAVFRF010000003.1:0-7472 GCA_963624975.1 Bacteroidaceae bacterium | reverse complement strand
GGCCCGGGGCGGGGCCGCCTTCTTCTTGCAGCTCTCCCGGGGTGCCATCGTGGGGTATATCTAAACGGCTCAGGTTGGCCTTCGGCCAAAAGTTGCCTGTCCGACACACCCCACGTCGGCACCTGGCGACTCGCCGTCCCTTTGCCGTCGCCCGCACTTGGGCGGCGGGGTCTACCTCTCATGCAGTAGAATCGAAACGTTGCAAACACGCGCGTTCTTGCGCTTGCAGCGCACGGAATGCGCTTTCCATACACAACTGCTCGAAAGGTGGCCCGGCCTTGCTTAACACGATCATCAAGATGAGTGAACTCTACGCTCCGACCCTCAAAGAAGACCCGGTAGAGGCCGAGATTGCCTCGCACAGACTGCTGCTTCGTGCGGGCATGATTCGCAAGGTGGCTGCTGGCGTGTACTCCTTCCTTCCGCTGGGGCACATCGTGCTGCGCCAGGTGGAGGACATCATTCGCGAGGAGATGCAGAACGTTGGCTCGCAGGAGATCATGATGCCGGCGTTGCAGCCCGCCGAGCTGTGGCACGAGTCGGGCCGCTGGAACGACTACGGTCCAGAGCTCATGCGCCTCACCGACCGCAACCAGCACGGCTTCTGCCTCGGCCCCACCCACGAGGAGCTGATCACCGCCATCGTGCGCAACGAGCTGCGCAGCTACAAGGAGCTGCCCAAGTCGCTCTTCCAGATCCAGACCAAGTTCCGCGACGAGATTCGTCCGCGCTTCGGGCTGCTGCGCTCCAAGGAATTCATCATGAAGGATGCCTACAGCTTCCACCCCAACCAGGAGTCGCTGCAGGAGCACTACGACGACATGGGCAAGGCTTACTGCCGCGTGTGCGAGCGCTGCGGGCTGGAGTATCGCCCGGTAGAGGCCGACTCGGGGCAGATCGGCGGCAAGACTTCGGTGGAGTACATGGCACTGGCCGAGTCGGGCGAGGCCGAGCTGGTGTACTGCGAGTGCGGTTACGCGGCCGACGTGGAGGCTGCCAACGCCACCATCAAGCCGCTCGTGCACGAGGTTGATGGCATGCAGAAGATCAGCACTCCCGGCGTGGGCTCGATCGAGTCGCTGGCCAAGTTCCTCGACATTCCCGAGGCCGCCACGGTCAAGGCGCTGGTGGGCAAGGGCGAAGACGGCCAGGTCTATGCGATCTTCGTTCCGGGCGACCACGAGCTCAACGACATCAAGGTGTGCCATCTTGTGAAGGGTTTCGACTTCCTCGCCGACGAGGAGCTTGTGGAGGCCGGACTGCCCAAGGGATCGATCGGACCGGTGGGTCTGCCCGAGAGCGTGAAGGTCGTTGCCGACGAGAGCCTGCGCGACATCGCGCAGTGGGTCGTGGGCGCCAACGAGGACGGGTTCCACTACGTGGGCGTGCGTCTGGGCGAAGACTTCAAGGTCGACGAGTGGGCCGACCTCTGCGTGTCGAAGCCCGGCGACCTGTGCCCGTGCTGCGGCAAGCCGCTCGAGACGGCTCGTGGCATCGAGGTGAGCCAGATCTTCCAGCTGGGCACCAAGTACTCCGAGTCCATGGGCGCCCTGTTCATGGACGAAGACGGTAGCGAGAAGCCCTTCCTCATGGGCTGCTACGGCATCGGCGTGACCCGCACCGTAGCCGCCATCGTCGAGCAGTACAACGACGAGCACGGCATCATCTGGCCCGTGTCGGTGGCTCCCGCCGAGGTGGTCGTGATTCCGCTCACCGTGGGCGACGACACCGTGTTCCCTGTGGCGGAGCGCATCACCGCCGACCTCAATGCAGCCGGCATCCGCGTGGCCATCGACGACCGTAACGAGCGCGCGGGCGTGAAGTTCAACGACGACGACCTCATCGGCTTCCCCTACCAGATCACTGTGGGCAAGCGCGGCGTGGCCGACGGCACGGTGGAGGTCAAGGACCGCGCCACCGGCGAGAAGGTGTCGTGTGCGATCGACGAGGTAGCCGCCAAGGTGGCAGCCACGGTTGCCGAACAGCGCGCGAAGTTCGCCTTCAGAGCATAGGCTCCCACGTCGCCGGCGCATCGCATTGTGGGCACCGGTGCCAAGCTAACTCTTCAACCCCTGCTGTCGCTGCTGTGATGGCAGGGGTTTGCTATAATCCAAAAGAGCAAAAAAGAGCAAAAGAAAAAAAGAAGAGCAAAAAATATAAAAGCTGGCGACAGGACAGACGATGCAACCGAATCCTTTCACTCCAAGTTTCGGCAGGGTGCCGCCAATCCTGGCTGGTCGAAAGGCACTGATAGCAGATTTCGAACGCGCTTTGGCCGACAACCCGAACGATCCCATTCTGGTCAGTATGTTTTCCGGACCCCGCGGCGTTGGCAAGACGGTGTTGCTATCCTATCTTGCCAGCAAAGCCGAGACATGCGGATGGATTGCGGTGAACGTGACGGCACGTCCTGGTATGCTCGAAGATATATTCGAGCGTACGGTCGAAGCTGCCAACGAGTTTGTCGAGCAGTCGTCCACGGCTCGGCTCACATCGGTGACGATACCTGCGTTATTCGGGGCGACGTGGGAGTATCGCAGTCCCAGCTCCGGCAACTGGCGCACCCGTATGAACCGAGTGCTAGATGTGCTCGAGGAACGCTCCATAGGTTTGCTGTTCACCATCGACGAGATAGATCCGAGCCTCGACGAGCTTGTGGATTTCTCTGCAACGTTCCAGCACTTCATACGCGAGGGCCGTCGTGTTGCGCTGTTTATGGCCGGGCTACCCATCAACGTGTCGGCTCTGCTGTCGGACAAATCGGTATCGTTTCTTCGCCGTGCGATGCAGCATGCGCTGGGCCGAATCGAAGACGACGACATATCCCAGGCGTTTCGCGAGACTGTCGAGGAATCTGGCAAGACGATAACCGGTGATGCGCTCTCGCTTGCCGTGCAAGCTATCGGCGGCTTCGCGTACATGATGCAGCTGGTCGGCTTCAGGACTTGGGAGCAAGCTGGCGATTCCGCCGAAATCACGGCTGCAAACGTTGAGAGTGCTGTCGAACTGGCAAAACGAGACTTCATCAACGGTGTGGTGAAGAAGAGCTTGCAGGAATTGTCCGACGGCGACATCGCATTTCTCGAAGCGATGCTCCCCGACGAGGGCGCACCGAGTTCTATGACCGATATAGCGCAGCGTATGGGGAAGAGCGCCAACTATGCCAGAGTCTATCGCAGCCGTTTGGCCGAGCAGGGCATTATTTCGATTCCCCGACGCAACACGGTGGAGTTCGAGTTGCCGCTGCTGCGAGAGTACCTGCTGGAAGAGTAGAGTCGTATGATTGCGCGGCTACGTGCCGAGCTGCTTGCAGCTTGCAAAAAATTGAGTGGATTTGGAAATTTGGGGTTGACCGATGCTTTCAAACGGGCTAACCTAGGAGCTGCGTAAGAAGCATCGGTTCCTTGAAAAACGAATACGCCTGAGTTCCATCCTGTTGGATGGCTAAGAGAGAATCGGGTGAGATGCCCGAACGGTACCGCCGCTGTGAACGGTGAGAAGCTTCCTCAAGCCACTGGACGTTGTCTGGGAAGGCGGGAGCTTCGCGCAACCTTTGAGGTTGCAAAACCGCAAGTCAGAAGACCTGCTCAGGAGAGTTTTTAATGGTTGTAACGAGTTATTGCGCCATTGAAGCCGACGTATTGCCAGCGTCGGTCATGGGAGCATAATTCGGGTACAGCTGAGATTCTCAGATGTACCTTTTTTGTTGCCCATGGGGCGGATCCACAGTCCCGCTCATTCATGATTTCAAGGTACCGGTTCTCGACACCAAGGTGCTCACTGCCACAGCTACTTGCCATAGCGAAGGCTCGAATGTGATGCCGAATTGAGATATCCGACTCCTTTCGCTGACCCCCTTTCTAATCACAGAGCGATAATCGAGCAATTCCAAGCACTCCTCAATCTTTTAACATGCTTGGTGCCAACCGTTGCCTGCAGACATTTCTGCCACATCGAAACCAATCCAAAGCCATATCAAACCCCGTGGCTAGGTTTCAAGCAATAACCCAAGTATTCGGAGACAACTCCGATGCATTCAAACGCAATGGGCCTCCCACAAGGTCCAAAAGGTAGGCCGTGTACCTCCTACCCACCCTATCACCCCTAGGGTACGGCGCGGCTTGCACAGGAGGCGAGGACTTCGATGTCCTCGCCTCCTCTCCTTTGTTTTCACACCACATCAAATTGAAACGACTGGCGTGCGCGATATATGCGCATGCCCGCCGCGTCTTTGCGCGTGCCCGAATGCCGCAGACGCATCGGGCGGTCCAGGGATGAAGACGCATCGGAAGATGCGCATATATATAGGAAAGCGAGTGATTTTGCATGAACAACGACGTTGAAGAGTATCTGAAGCGAACTGGCGAGATGAGCGCCGATGCGCCGGCCGGCATGCCCACCGATGCGACTGCGACTGCGAAAGCGGCGGCTCTGGCGGAGGCGCTGCTGGATCCGAGCGTGGACTGCGACAGCAAGATTGCGCAGATAGCGGCCGCCATCGCGCCCTACGACGAGGCTGCCGCGGGCGCGTGCAAGAAGAACTGGGATGCGATAGCCAAGCCGCTCGAGAGCCTGGGCGCGCTGGAGGACGACGTGATTCGCATCGCGGGCCTCACGGGCACGCCGAACGTGAAGCTCGACAAGCGAGCCGTGGTCGTGATGTGCGCCGACAACGGCGTGGTGGAAGAGGGTATCACCCAAACCGGCCAGGACGTGACCGCCATCGTGGCGGGCAACATCGTGCATGACGACACCTCGGTGTGCCGCATGGCCAACGTTGGCAACGCCGACACGCTGGCGGTGAACATGGGCATGGTGTTCGACGCTCCAGGCACCATCGACAGGCAGGTCGCTCCGCAGACCGCCAACTTCACGAAGCAGCCTGCCATGACCCGCGCTCAGGCGTGGCAGGCTATAGCCGCCGGCATCGAGGTCGTGGCCGCGCTCTCGCAACTGGGCTACAAGCTCATCGCCACCGGCGAGATGGGCATCGGCAACACCACCACGTCGAGCGCGCTGGCCTCGATTCTCATGGACATGCCGGTCGAGCAGGTCACGGGCCGTGGCGCCGGCCTCTCCGACGAGGGGCTGCAGCGCAAGGTGGCTGCAATCCACAAGGGCATCGAGGTCAACCAGCCCGACCCCGGCAACGCGCTGGATTGCCTGGCCAAGCTCGGCGGCTTCGACATCGCGGGCCTCGTGGGAGTGTTCCTCGGCGGTGCCATCTGCAAGGTGCCGATTCTAATCGATGGCCTAATCTCGGCTTGTGCGGCCCTGGTTGCATATAGAATGTGTCGAGGGTCTAGAGTCGCCATGCTCGCGAGCCACATCTCGAGCGAGCCTGCGGCCCCCAGGATTCTCGAGGAGCTGAACCTGCGTCCGCTCATATGCGCAGGCATGCACCTTGGAGAGGGCACCGGAGCCGTGTGCGCCATGCCGCTGCTGGACATGGGGCTGGCAGTGTACGCGGAAATGGTGTCGTTTGACGACATACAGATCGAAGCCTACGTTCCTCTGGGAGGGGAGTAATGTTCTACCTGCTCACAGGTGGCTCGGCGTGCGGCAAGAGCACGTACGCCGAGTCGTTGGTGTGCCGCTACGGCCAACCGCGCATATATATAGCCACGATGCAGCCCTACGGCGAGGAAAGCCTGGCCAAGATCGACCGGCACCGCCGCATGCGCGCGCAGAAGGGCTTTGCCACCATCGAGGCTCAGACCAACATCGCCGACGTGGAGGTTCCCGCCGATGCCTCGGTGCTGCTGGAGTGCATCTGCAACCTCACCAGCAACGAGATGTTCGACGCGCAGGGCAACATGTGCGACCCTCGGCACAAGATCGTGGAGGGGGTGCTGGACCTGGCGCAAAGGTGCCGCAACCTCGTGGTGGTTACCAACGACGTGGGGTCGGAGTTCCACGACTACGACGACCTCACCCCCAGGTACGTGGATGCGCTTGGCTACATCAACCGAGAGCTTGCCGCGAAGGCCGATGCCGTGTTCGAGCTGGTATGCGGAATCCCTATAGTGATGAAGGGGGAGCTGCCAATGGTCGATGGCGGCGAGTTTGCCGCGGCCGACCTGGAGCACCCCATGGGAGGCGCGTCGCTCGTGAGCTACAGCTCTCGTGCAGCGGGCGCAGCGGCGCAGACCGCCGCCCTGCAGAACGCAAGGAGTGAAGCAGTATGACTCTGATAAGGTCGATAATCAGGGCGTTCTCGATGTTCTCGACCATCAAGATGCCCAACATAGACTGGAGCGAGCGCAGCATGCGCTACACGCTGGCGGCGTTTCCGCTGGTGGGTGCCGTGGTGGGCCTGCTCATGGGCGTGTGGCTGTTCCTGGCCTCGCTTCTGCAGGTGGACCGCATGATCATGGCGCTCGTGGCCATGGCGATTCCTCTGCTCATTACCGGCGGCATCCATATCGACGGCTTCGCCGACACCGTGGACGCGCTTTCGAGCCACGCTTCGCAGGAGAAGAAGCGCCAGATCCTCAAGGATTCCAACATCGGGGCGTTTGCCGGCATCGGCATCAGCGCGTACCTGATCTGCTACTTCGCCATCGCTGCGCAGCTGCAGTATATTGGCAGCGACTGGATTCGCACCGCGATGATGATGTGCCTCATCCCGGTGTGGGTGCGCACCATGAGCGGCATCGTGAGCATTTCGTATCCCGGCAGCTCCCACGAGGGGCTGCTCAGCACCTTCAGGGGGTCGGCCAACAAGAAGGGCGCCCTCGTCATCCTGTTCTTCCTGCTGGCGGCGCAGATCGCGTACGCCTATGTGTTCGTGGGATGGTTTGCCGCCACGCTGTTCATCGGCGTGACGCTTCTGATCTCGCTGTATCTGTATGTGATGTCCAAGAGGCAATTTGGCGGAATGAGCGGCGACCTTTCGGGGTTCTACCTGCAAGTTCTCGAAATTGCGCTTGTGGCGGTCGTGGCTTTGGTGGAGGCAATCGGACTATGATCTTGGTAATTGGCGGGTCGGGAGCGGGCAAGCTCGACTATGTGAAGTCGATGGGATACACCGACGAGCAGATCGATGACGGCAAGATCGGCGAGGCCGAGGTGGTGTACAACCTGCAGGACGTGGTGGCGGCCGACCCCATGGCCGCGCACGAGCTGCTGGATGCGCTGAGCGCCAAGGCGGTCGTGGTATGCGACGAGGTGGGCAGCGGAGTGATTCCGGCTACCAGACAGCAACGCGATGCCCGCGAGCAGACGGGCCGGCTGTGCGTGCAGCTGGCAAAGCGCGCCAGCAAGGTGGTGCGCCTGGTCGCAGGCTTGCCGATGGTCATCAAGGAGTAGCTGCACGGCGAGCGCGGCAGCGGCGGTGGGGCGAGCGCCCGCGAGGGCCGCGACGGTGAGCGCGGTTCCGGTGCAGTCGCGACGGTGAGCGCGCCGATACTGCCGCAGCTTTCACGTTTCTTTCAGTTCTGGCACCTACAATGTGTGCGCTGGAAACGTGT
>CAVFRF010000002.1:0-12434 GCA_963624975.1 Bacteroidaceae bacterium | reverse complement strand
GAATATGACTATTGCGAATCCGGCGGCGTTCACAGCGATGCCCCCGTTTACAGGCGAATCTTGGACTTCATGGGACCCGGCCTGGACGAGCCGGCGATCCGCTTGGCCACGGGCCAGAAGATGGCGCCCATCACGATGTCGTAGATGGTCCACGGCAGCATCTTGAACGCCAGCGCGCCGAAGAAGCTGGTCTCGAAGCCCGACATCGACACCGCTATGCAGTAGACGAGGTTCACAGCCAGCGAGGCCACCGCCATGGCGATGATCCACGACACGATGTCGTCGGCCTTGAACAGGTCGGAGAAGATGGAGGCTGCAAACGCCACCACGGCCATCGAGAGCGACATGCAGCCCACGGGTCCCGACCCCAGCAGGTCGAAGACGATGCCCGCCACGAATCCGGCTATCACCGCCGTCTTCTGCGACGACTTGGCCAGCACGATCGCCAGCGCCACCATGAAGAAGTTGGGGCAGATGTCGCCGATCGCCATGTTGGGAGCGAGGATCGTCTGCAGCAGGAAGGCGCCCACGCCGAGCACTGCCAGCTTGGCGGGCTCGATGTCGGCGCTCGCCTTGCCGAGGAGGTTGTCCATCGAATGGCTGCCCATTACTGGCTCCCTCCTCCGGTCGTGCCGCTGCCCGAGGTCGAGCTGCTATTGGTAGACGTGGTGCCGTCCGAGGTCGAGCTGCTGCTGGCATCGGCGCCCGACTCGGTGGTGGCGGAGTTCTGCTGCACCTCGGTCTGGGTGCCGGTGACCACCAGCACTTCCTGAGTGGTATAGGCCACCGTGTTGGCGGCCACCACGATCTTGTGGTAGGTGTCGGTGGCGTTGCCCTCCACGCGCGTCACGGTGCCCACGAAGATTCCCTTGGGGTACACGCCGCCCATACCGGAGGTTATCACGTAGTCGCCCACCTGCACGCTGGTGGACATCGACACGTATTCGATGTAGAGCGTGCCGTCCACGGAGCCGGTGAGGATGCCCTCGGCCTGCGCGTTCTGCAGGTACACCGACACCCCGCTCGACTCGTCGGTGATCAGGCGCACCGTGGAGCTGGTGGCGCTCACGCTCTCGATCTGCCCCAGCAGGCCGCTGGCATCCATCACGGGCATGCCAACCTGCATGCCGTCGCCCGAGCCCTTGTCGATGGTCACGGTGCGGTTCCACGAGTCGGAGCTGCGGGTCACGATGTGCGCGGCCACGCTGTCGATGTTGTAGCTGTTCTTGATGTTGAGGAGGTCGCTGAGCCTCTGGTTTTCCTGCTTGTACTGCTCGATCTGCGAGTTCTGCGCCTTGAGCGTGGCGTTTTCCTGCTGGAGCGTGAGGTAGTCCGAAGAGGTCGCGCCGGCGTTGGCCGAGGCCCCGCTCAACGCGTTGAACGGGATGGCCACCACGCTTCCCAGCGCGTTGAATGGCGTGGTGATGGTGGCCACGGCGCCCCTGACGGTATGCAGCAGCCCGCCGTCGTCCTCGCGCGCCCACAGGGTCATGAGCACGGCCGACACCACGACCGCCACGATGAGCACGGCCAGGGCCGAGACTCCGGATTTCTTCTTTGAGCCTATCTCAACCATTCAGACGAACTGCCGCTTCCCTACTTCTGCGTGTACGACCTGCGCAGCGCCTCGGGATTCTGCAGCGCCGCCAGGCAGCCCTCCACCACGTTGGAAAACGCGGTGTCCGAAACGTACACCGGCACTTCGAGCTCTTGGATCAGCAGCTTGTCGAGCATCTTGAGAAGGGCACCGCCGCCCGTGAGCAAGATGCCGTTGCGAATGATGTCGGCCGCAAGGTCGGGGTCGGTCTCGTTGAAAGTGTCTTTGATGGCCGTCACGATTTCCATGAGAGGCTGCCTGATGCCCTCGCGGATATCCTCCGACTGCACCACCTCGGACCTGGGGAGGTTGGTGGTGAGGTCGCGGCCCGAAATCTCCATGTCAAGCTCGCCCGTGGAGATGGGCAGAGCCGAGCCGATGGCTATCTTGATGTCCTCGGCGGTCCTGTTGCCGATGTGCAGGCCGTACACGTCGCGCACGTGCCTGAGCACGGAATCGTCCAGCTCGTTGCCAGCGATACGCAGCGAGCGGAACGCCACGATGCCGCCCAGCGAGATAATCGCGATCTCGCTGGTGCCGCCTCCGATGTCCACGACCATCGAGCCGGTGGGCTCGTCGACGGGCAGGCCTGCGCCGATAGCGGCCGCCATCGGCTCCTCCAGCAGGAACGCCTGGCGCGCGCCGGCCTGGATGGTGGCCTCGAACACGGCCCTCTTCTCCACCGAGGTAACGCCGCAGGGGATGCAGATCACCACCTTGGGCTTGGGCTGCCAGATGTGCGTGCGCGGATTGGCCTTGTTGATGAAGTAGCTCAACATGGCCTCGGTTACGTCGTAGTCGGCGATCACGCCGTCGGCCAAGGGCTTCTCCACCACGATGTTGCCGGGGTTGCGGCCGATCATCTCGCGAGCTTCGTAGCCCACGGCGAGCACCCGATTGGTGTTGGCGTCGATGGCCACCACCGAGGGCTCGTTGAGCACGATGCCCTCGCCGGGAATCGCCACGAGGGTATTGGCGGTGCCGAGGTCGATCGCCATCTCGCTCCCCCATTGGCTGAAAAGTTCATCGAAGAAAGACAATTGTCTCAAACTCCCTACTCGGACCCGGTGCTGTTGGGCCTTGCTGTTTGCTGTCTATGGCATCGGACGAATCCGATACCTGCGAAAGGGCGGGCGCCTGCCCGGCCCCTGTCAACTCTAGTTGGTCGTCGTGCTCGAAGAGCTGGTGCCCGACGTGCTGCTCGTGGCGCCCGACACGTTGGTCTGGTCGGTCGTGGATCCCGCCGTGGACGTGGAGCTGGAGTCGTTGGTCGACTTGGGGGCAAGCTCGATGCCGCTCACCTTCCAGCCCACGCTGCCGATGATGCTGCCGAAGTCCCTCGCCAGCGTAATGTCGTATCGCACCGAGCCGCCCCCGGAGAGGTTGGCCGTCACGATCATCTCGGACGAGAGCATCGACTGCTCGGAGTAGTCGATGGCGATGTCGGAGGTCTTGGCCACGCCGTTCATGGCCTTGGCGATCTTGGCCTTGTCGTCGTCGCTCGACACGGTGATCCAGCAGTTGGTGGTGTCTTCGCCCGCAGCGTTCTGCTCGAAGAGCGAGCGCACGGTGCTCTCCTGGGTGGGGAAGCCGTAGCCCTGCCAGAACGCCACGCCGGCGCCTGCGATGAGCAGCAGCAACACGATCACGATGACCAGCGCCACGCGGCCCTTGCGCTTCTTCTTGCCGTTGGTCTGCTCCAGCAAGATGGCCAGGTCGTCCGGGCCGTCGTCGGGAAGCGTGAAAAAGCCGGTGTCGTCGGCCGAGGGGATGCCCGCTCCCAGCGTCTCCTCGTCCTGGATGCTCGCCTGGTTGTCGGCCACCATCTGCTGGTCCATCGGCGAGAATTCCTCGTAGGCCGGAGCGCCCATCGGGTCGCCCATCACGTCGATGCCGCTGTCGTCGAGCACCGTTGACTGCGGGGTGAGCGAGCGCATGTAGTCGGCGCTAGCCGCCTCGGAGAGCTGGTAGCTGCCGTCCTTGATGGCGCTCTCGAAGGCCTCGCGGGCCTCGGTCATGCGACCCATGGCCACGTAGGCCTGGCCCATGTTGGCATACGTCTTGTTGAGCGTCTGCTGGTCGGGGTTGAACTCGAAGATCGCCTTGTAGGTCTCTACCGCGTCGTTCGGCCTGTCGAGGCCCATGAAGCACACGCCCAGGTTGAGCAGCGACTTTACCGGCTGCGGGTTCGACTCGTCTACCGCGGCGTTTCTAAACGCGGTGCCGGCGCTCGCGAAGTCGCCCAGCTGCATGTAGGCGTTGCCAAGCCCGTTGTAGGTCTTGTACGGGGTCTTGTAGCTGGGGTCGCGCAGCACGTTCTCGAACTGCTCGATCGCTCCCCTGTAGTCGCCCAGGCTGCTGAGCGCCAGAGCATAGTTGGAGTGCACCGAGGTGAGGCTGTCGTACCCCGAGTCCATGAGCGCCTTGCCATACGCGTCGGAGGCGTCCTTGTAGTTGTGCATCTTGATGAGGCAGTTGCCCAGCATGTGGTAGAGCAGGCCGGCCTCTCCCGGATCGAACTGCCCCGCGCTCTGCTTGATGCAGTCGTAGTAGCCGCGGAGCGCCTCCTCGTACTTCTTGGAAGCGTACGCCGATTTCGCGTTTTCCAGTGTCTGTGTGTTCAGCAAGCCCCTAGGTCCTGTCTCCTCGATGCCTTCAGTTGCTACGTTTGCGTTTCGTTTCGCGCGCCGCGATGCAGCCGGCGCGCCAGGCTCCGCACGCGCCGGATGCGCTCCGCCGTTTGCGGCGGCGCACCCGCACGTGCATCTCTAGCAGACGCTATGCCTTGTTCTTGATGGTGATCTTCACGATCTCGTCGCCCACTCCCAGCGAGTGCACCACGTCGAGACCCGAGATGGTCTGGCCGAACACGGTGTAGGCATCGTCTAGGAAGGGCTGTGCGCCCAGGCAGATGTAGAACTGGCTGCCCGCCGAATCGGGATGCTGGGCGCGTGCCATGGCCATGGTGCCGTCCTTGTGGAAGTTCTTGGGGTTGGTGGTAAACTCCTGCGCGATGTTGTAGCCAGGTCCGCCGGTTCCCGCGCGCGGGCCCTTGTAGGAGTCGGTGCGCAGCTGCTCCGCGGTGAGGTCGCGGGTGTAGGGGCAGCCGCCCTGGATCACGAAGTTGGGAACGTGCCTGTGAAACTTCAGGCCGTCGTAGAACCCCTTCTCCGTAAGCTCCACGAAGTTGCCCACGTGGATGGGGGCGTCCTTGCCGTGAAGCTGGACCTCGATCGTGCCCTTGCTGGTCTCGATCACGGCGATCTCTTCGCCGGTGGGTTTATATGCGGGAGTGTACATTCCCATGCTGGATACCTCCGTTGCCTGAGTCCTATTTTTCTGCAAATAGGCAGTCGTATGCCTATGCGCTGTTTGGCTTAACCACAAGATGATAATACATTTGCGCCGTTTTGGCTTTAGCGAAGCACCACTTACGGCGCATATTGCAACGCAGCAAGGCCAGCGCGCCATGCATCCCCACAAAAAGCACAAGGCTTGGGCGTCAAAACGCCGCGGGCGTGCAACGGCTATGCCACAGTGGAGCTCGAAGGAGAGATTGGCGCCCCCTGTAGGATTCGAACCTACGGCCTTCTGCTCCGGAGGCAGACGCTCTATCCCCTGAGCTAAGAGGGCGCTCGGGTACCTTGCAACATACCATATGCGCCGCCCGACGCTGGGCACGCGATGTATCTGCGGTATCATGCAAAGCCGACACAACACGACGCGATGCACGGGAGACAAGGCGCATGAGCAGCAGGTACGCGGTGGTAGACATGGGTTCCAACTCGATTCGACTCGTGATATTCGAGGTGGAGGGCCGCGACCCGCATAGCGCCAAGATCGTGTACAACAAGAAGTCGATGGCGGGTCTGGCCGGCTACATCGAAGACGGCGTGCTCACCAGCGAGGGCATCGAGAAGGCATGCACGGTGCTGCAGAAGCACCTCGCGAGCGCCGAGGGGCTGGGCGTGGCGGCCAGCGACGTCAACGTGTTCGCCACCGCGGTGCTGCGCAACATCGACAACTCCGATAGCGCCTGCCAGGCGGTCTCCGATGCCACGGGGATGCGCATCGACCTGCTCACCGGCGACGACGAGGCCCGGCTCGGATTCGTGGGGTGCAGCTCGTCGATCGAGGGCGACAAGGGCATCGTGATCGACATCGGCGGCGGCTCCACCGAAATCACCACGTGGAACACGCCCGAGGGCGGCAAGCCCCTCTCCGAGAGCATGCCATTCGGATCGCTCTACCTGTTCTTGCACTACGTGTCCGACATCATGCCCACGCGCGGTGAGATGTTCAAGATCGCCGAGTTTACCCGCGAGCACCTCGAAAGCTCCCGGGTCTTCCCGCAAACCCCCTATCTCGAGGCAGTGGGCATCGGCGGAAGCGCCCGCTCGTCCATCAAGCTCGTGCGCGCGCTGGTGAATCCCGACGTGACCGACACGGTGCACGTCGGCGACCTCCAGGCGCTGCTCGAGCTGCCCTGCAAGCACTACCAGAAGACGCTTCACACCATCCTGCGCATCTGCCCCGACCGCGTGCACACCATCCTGCCCGGCACCGCGGTGCTCCTGCAGATCATGGAGCACGCCGGAGCGCAGACCCTCAAGATCAGCAAGAGCGGCCTGCGCGAGGGCTACCTGATCGAGCGCATCCTGGGCAGGTAGCTCCGCATTGCCCTAGCGCTTCTTGGCTGCAGGTCCGTTGGAGCTGCCCGACTTCAAGAGGGCGACCGGCTTCTTGGGCGCTTCTTTCTTGGCGGGTTTCTTGCCCTTGGCGAACAGCCCGGCTATCGCTCCGATCACATCGGGGATCACCGGAATCTGAACAGGCTTCTTGGGCTTGGCGGCAGCCTTGTCGCCCACCTTGGGAAACTTGCCCTGAATGTTGCCAGCCACGCGTGCCGCCTTGGCGGCCACGTCGCTCGTCTTCACCGACGCGTTCTCGACCGGAATCGTCTCGCCATGTGCCGCAGCAGCCGCGGTAGCAGCGGCATTACCAGCCTCGGCGGCCTTCGCATGCGCGGCGCTCTTCTTGGCCGCCCTGGCGCGCCCCTCCACGGCTTCCTTCATGAAGAAGGCCTGCGAGTTCACCAATTTTGCCGCGCCCTTGCCCTTGCCCGCCGCATCGCCGCAAAGCTTCACGTAGCTGCCGTCGGGCATGAGCTTCTGCGCGCAGGCGGTGTCGGACAGCAGCACCTTCACCATGCCCAGGACCCGCGCCTTGACCTCGGGCGACTCCACCGGAAAGCCGATTTCCACCCGGCGCTCGGTGTTGCGGGTCATCACGTCGGCCGATGCCAGGTACACCAGCGCGTCGTCGCCTTCGCCGAAGCAGTAGATGCGCGAGTGCTCGAGCAGGCGGCCCACGATGCTGATGACCTCTATGTTCTCGGTGGCGCCCTCGACTCCCGGCAGCAGGCAGCAGATGCCCCTCACGATCATGTTCACGTGCACGCCGGCGCACGATGCCTCCGAGAGCTTCTTGATGATGTCGAGGTCGGTCACCGAGTTGCACTTCACCGTAACCTGGCCCTTGCCGCCGCCCTGCGCAACCTGGATCTGGTCGTCGATGGCCGCCATGAGCGAGCTCTTGAACGAGTGCGGAGCCACCCACAGCTTGTGGTAGGTGCCATCGAGGTTGCCCATGGCCATGTTGTTGAAGAACTCCATGCCGTCGAGGCCGATCTGGCTGTCGAACGTCATGAGCGAGATGTCGGTGTACTGCTTGGCGGTCTTCTCGTTGTAGTTGCCGGTGGCCAGCTGGGTGTAAAGCTCCACCCCGCCTTCGCCGATGCGCGTGATCTGGCAGATCTTGGAGTGGCACTTGAAGCCCTCCATGCCATAGATCACGGTGCAGCCGGCCTCTTCGAAATGCTCGGCCCAGCCGATGTTGGCCTCCTCGTCGAAGCGGGCTCGCAGCTCCATGAGCACCACCACGTCCTTGCCGTTCTCGGCTGCGGCCACCAGGCACTCCGCGATCTTGGAGATGGAGGCTAGCCTGTAGAGCGTGATCTTGATGGATGCCACGGCCGGGTCGCTCGCCGCCTCGCGCAGCAGCTCGATGAACGGGTCGATGCTGTCAAATGGGTACGACAGCATGATGTCGCGCTCGCGGATCTGCTCGAACATCGACCTCTTGCGGCTAATTTCCGCAGGCCACACGGGCGAGAAGGGCTTGTACAGCAGCTCCTTCTTCTGCTTGGCGGAGAGCTTGGACTCCAGCTTGTACACGTAGGAGAGGTCGATGGGCGACTCCAAGTGGAACACCTGCTCGTCGCTCAGGGCCAGATGGTCGCAGATAAGCTCCCTCATGTTGCGCATGTGCCCCTGCACCAGCAGCCTCACCGGTGCCAGGCGAGTGCGCTTCTTGAGGATCTTCTTCATGTGCTGGCGATAGTCGTCGTCGGCGTAGTCCTCGTCGTCGGGGTTGATGTCGGCGTTGCGCGTTACCGAGATGATCGCCGGCTCGTCCACGATGTCGTACATGTCGAAAATCTGCGGGGTAAGCGCCGCCAGTGCGTCTTCGAGCAGCATGAACTGCACGCCGTCGCCGGGCAGGTCGATGATCCTGGGCACCATGGGCGGCATCGGGATGATGCCCACCAGCGGGTTGTCGTCGATCCCGCTCTGGCCATCCGACTTCTTGGACTTGCCGTCCTTGCCGTCTTTCGAACCCTTGGAGCCCTTGCCGGCGCCTTCGCCCTTGCGATGCAGCTCCATCGCCACGTAGAGCTTGCCGTTCTGCAGGTGCGGGAAGGGGTGGCTCGGATCTATGATCTGCGCCGACAGCATCGGCAGCACGAACTTGCTCGCATAGGTTTGCACATACTCGAGCTGCTCCGGCTCGAGGTCGCCCCACACGCGACGGTACACGCCCTGGCCGCGCAGCTCCTCGGCGAGCGTGGCGTAGGTTGCGTCGCGCATCTTCTCCAGAGGCACGCACTCTTTGTATATGGCGTCGAGCTGCTCCTTGGCAGTCATGTTCGACTTGTTCTCGCGCACGTCCTTCTTGAGCTGCGCCACGTCGTGCAGCCCGCCCACGCGGATCATGAAGAACTCGGAGAGATTGCTTTGGAAGATTGCCACGAACTTGAGCCGCTCGAACAGCGGTGTGCCGGGGTCGGATCCTATTTCGAGCACGCGCTTGTTGAAGCTCAACCACGAAAGTTCCCTGTTTTGCGTATACCGCGTAGACATTGGTCTCCAATCCCCGGTTGGTCGGCTGATGTTTGTCCCCTTAAAGATTCTAAAGTTGAAAAGCTCTCGCGTACACAGCATTTTGCAGAAGTATCGCTTTCGCGCGCATATGCGGGAAGGGGCGTTTGTAAAATTCGGCGAGCCGCCGCCCTCGACGCGCGCCGCCGGCACCCTCACGCAAGCCCGCAAACGCAAAGAGGGCCTCCGGCTCGAAAGCCGGAGACCCTCATTCATCGCAAGTTCTGCCCTAGCGGGCGGGTTAGCGAAAGCGGAGACTACATCTCCATGCACTCGTTGGGGCACTCGTCCACGCAGGTGCCGCAATCAACGCAAGCGTCGGCGTCGACAACAGCGACCTCGTCCTCGAGCTTCAGAGCCTCTTCGGGGCAAGCATCCACGCAGGTGCCGCATCCGACGCAATCTCCAGCGTTAATATTCACTGCCATTTTTCTCTCCTATCAAACCGAAACGAATTGCCTGTAGCCATGTGGGCTACAATTATTTGGGTTTTGGGAATCTCAAACCCTGTATCGTATGGAACGGGCATCCTACCCCTCGCCACGATGCAAGCATTAAAAATTGACCAAAACTCGCTCCCGGCCGAACCCGAAGGTCATCCCACGGCTAGGAGTAACTCACAAAATACAAGGAGCAAACGCAATTGTCAACGAAAGCAACAGTCACAAGATTGGCGTACGGCGGTGACGGCGTAGCGAAGCTAGAATCCGGCAAAACCATGTTCGTGAACGGCGGCTTGCCGGGCGACATCGTCGAGGTCGAAGTGGTGGAGGATCGCAAGAATTTCTGCCGCGCCAAGGTGGTTGAGGTGCTCGAGCCGTCGGAGTCGAGAATCGCACCCAAGTGCAAATATGCGGGGCTGTGCGGAGGCTGCCAGCTGCAGACGCTGGCCTACGACGCGCAGCTCGAATGGAAGCGCCGTTTCGTGGTCGACGCGCTCTCGCGCATCGGCAAGGTCGAAGACGCCGAAGAGCTGGTGGGGCAATGCGTGCCGTCGAAGCGCGAGTGGGGCTACCGCAACAAGATCGAGCTGGTGCCCGTGGTGTCCGGCGGCAAGATGCACCTGGGCTACCATGCGGCCGGCAGCGCGGCGGCGGGCGCGAGCGCAGCAGCAAGCGGCGACTCCCCCGCTCCCGCGATCGTGCCCATCGACGAGTGCCTGCTGCTGCCCAAGCAGTGCCAGAAGGCGCCCAAGGCCCTAGCTGGAGCGCTGCGCTACCTCAAGGCCACCGAGTTCGCGCTAGAGCGCGTGAGCGTGCGCACGTCGGTGCGCACCGGCAGCACGCAGGTGGGCATCTGGACGGCGCCGGGCTACTTCCCCCGCAACGCCGCAGCTGGCGTGATATCCAGCGCATTCAAGAACACCGGCATCGTGCGCATGCTGCTCAAGGGCGAAGCCAGCGCACGCAAGGTGAGTAAGGTCGAGATTCTCTCGGGCGACGAGGTGTGGCGCGAGCATCTGGGAGAGTTCGACATGGCGGCATCGGGTCCGTCGTTCTTCCAGGTCAACACACGCGGCGCCGAACATCTGGTGGATCTGGCGATGGACGGCCTGCAGATCGAGGAGAGCGACACCTGCTGCGACCTCTACTGCGGCACCGGGACCTTCACCCTGCCCATGGCAGCTAGAAGCGACGACGTGCTGGCCGTGGAGTCGGTGTCGTCGAGCTTGCGCGACCTCAGGCGCAATCTGGCCGACAACGGCCTGGACGCCGACGTGATCGGGGGCGACGCGGTGCGCGAGGCACAGAGCATCGGCAAGGTTGACAAGCTCGTGATGGACCCGCCCTACCGCGGCATGGGTCCGCGCTTCGCCGACACGGTGAGCACCCTCGATCCGCAGCGCATCGCGCTGGTATCGTGCAACCCCACCACGCTGGCCCGCGACATAGTGTCGCTGCGCGAGATAGGCTACAAGCTGGAGAGTGCCACCCCGGTAGACATGTTCCCCCAGACCTTCCACATAGAGACAGTGTGCATCTTGTCGAAGTGCTAGCCTCGGACGACGACTGCTAACCGCTGCCCGCTACTCCTCGATGCTGCGAACCACCCGGCATGGATTGCCGGCGGCCACCACGTTGTCGGGGATGTCGTGCACCACAACGCTGCCGCCGCCAATCACGACGTTGCTGCCAATGGTCACACCGGGCATGATGTTAACGCCTCCGCCAATCCACACATGGCTGCCGATGCGCACGGGCCGGGCAAATTCCAGCCCCGAATCGCGTCGCTTCGCGTCGATCGGATGCTCCGCCGTGTAGATGCCGCAATTTGGGCCGATCATCACGTTGTCGCCGATCTCGACCGTGGTCGAATCCAAGATCGTGAGGTTGTAGTTGGAGTAGAACGTCTCGCCGATGTGAATGTTATGCCCATGGTCGCAATGGAACGGCTGCGTGACCTCGAACCACCCGGCGATGTCGGGAACAATCTCGTGGATCAGCGCCTGCCGCTTCTCTGTCTCATCGGGAAATAGCATGTTGTACTCGTGGCAGAGCCGCTGGCAACGCTTGAGCGAAGCATCGATCTCCGCATCCCCAACGTGGTACACAAATACATCGGGATCGTTCTCGTCAATCATGTTTCCTCGCTTTCTCCTTCTCCAGCAGATCAGATGTCGCATCTCGTATCTCCAGGGCTGCTTTCAGGTCTCTCATGCTGGAATATCTCGGCGCAGAAGGGTCATCCACTATCTTTCGGCCTTCTTCGATAGCGGATGCAGTTTTGGCATTTGGAATTTCCGGTTTCCAGGCACCTTGGGTCATCGTTCCACCACCACTGTTAGCAGAACCAGGTCCTCTTCGACCGTGTTTTCTATGTTGTGCTCGCTGCCCTGCTTGCATATGTGGCACTTTCTACCCGCGGGACTTCATCAGGTCCAGCGACTCCTTGCCGGTCATGTGCTCTATCTCGATGTCGATGCAGGCCAGCCTCTCCATGGTGCGCTCGATCTCGGCATCCACGAACTCGCGGTCGGGGTTGTACTTGAGGCCCAGCATGCGCGTGGCGCAGGCAACCTGCTCGCTGTCGTCGAGCACGCGGGCCTGCCCGAAGGCGATCACGCTGCGGTAGCTCGTGGTCAGGTCCTGGGGCAGCACCTCGTTCTTGGCCACCACGCATAGCGATACCTTGGGGCACGTGGCGATGGCATCGATCTTGTGGCCGCTCTTGGCGCAGTGGATGTACACATGCCCGTCGTTGTACACGTAGTTCACCGGCACCGTGTAGGGGTATCCATCGTCGCCCGACACCGCGATCACGGCATCCGGAGCGCTCTCGAGAATCTCGATGCACTCCTCGCGCGAAATCTCCTGCTTGCCCCTGCGCATTTCCCTGAACATGAGTCGCCTCCTAGCGTCCTCGAGCTTCAAACCCGCTTTTGCAAGAGAGCCGCCGCAGGCTCAGCACCGGCGGCGGCTCTCGTTCATTCTCAAAATCTCAACGGCGCGCGACCAGCCGCTTCGCAGCATGCGGCCCGCGCCCTCAAGCGCTCTCCCCTAGTTGAACTTGAAGATCTTCTGCGCTATGCGGTACAGCCCCACCGTCACGAACTCGCCCAGCTTGCCCGGCAGGTTGGTGCCCAGGCCGAAGAACGAGTGGCGCATCTTGGGGTAGAT
>CAVFRF010000001.1:0-21457 GCA_963624975.1 Bacteroidaceae bacterium | reverse complement strand
CAAAGTGTCGAAAATCGACATGCCAAAATGTCGATTTTCCTCTTGCCAAATACACCATGAAATCAGATATGTCTGTAAATAGCCACAATACTACAGCGTGAATCCCTGCGCGATGGCAATATGGATATATCGAAAGGGCGGGCCGAAGGGGCACCGCCGACAACCAGACCTCAGGAGGTCCACCATGGCTTACCGTTCTTCCTACCGCTCGTCCGGCCGTTCTTCTTACTCTCGCTCCAGCGGTTACACCAACGGTCGCACCGGCCGGTCGTTTTCCGCGGCCCGGGCGCGCCAGCACGTCGGCACCAGCTTCGGCGGGTACACCAAGTGCCACAACGCCAGCACCGGGCACTACTCCATGCAGCCCACGCGGCGCAGCCGCTAGCCCGGCGGCACCACTGCCGACGCGGGTGCGGGCCGACGAGCCCGCGCCCGCGTTCCACATCAGCGGAAGAGGTCGAAAGAGATTGGTCGCAAGATGGACCCCGATTATCCTACGGATGCTTTCTAGACGGTTAAATTTATCCGCGCAATCCGATTACAGTCGGATTAGGGTAATCCTGTCTGTGTTCCGGAAAGAAAAATTGTCGGGGTATTCGGTGCAAAGGCTCGCGTAGAATGGACTATTCTTGTTGAATCCCATCGCGTCTCTGCTCAGCTGCTTGCCCTTTTCTCGATTTAGCCATTGTTGGAACTTCTCAAAGTCGACTTCTTCGGAATCTCCTGCATACTCCTGCAAGAGGAGCTTTAGATCCTTGACAGTTGCGACATAAGGACATGGGGCCGTATCCGATGCTGCAGAACGTCTGACATCGGGATTTTCCGAGCTTGATTCAGGTGCTGGCGCATATATGTCATCGATGACTAGAATCGAACTGTTCTGGTCGGGTCATCGATGACTAGAATCGAACTGTTCTGGTCGGCCATCCGCGTTTCTGCGATGCGCTTCAATGCGAGCTCAATGTCGACCTTAAGGTCTTGAAGACTGATTTCTCCAGTAGGTTGCTTTTCGAGATAGCTGCATGCAAATCTCCAATATGCTGTGTCGGGTGCCAGGTCGACATGCGAAATCATGTTGCGAATGTAGCGCAAATATGTGTACCAAGCTACGACATCATAGAGCTGCGTGCTCTTGTTTTTATCGATGATGAAGTACTTGTCATAAGGAAGGTCTTCCTTAGAATTGCGTTTTAAGCAGATTGTCTGACATTTCCCATTGTCGTCATAACCGATTTGGCAGTGTGATGTCAGATTAACAACAACCTCATGCCGTTTCTTTTGGTTAAGGTTGTTAAAGTTGTTGGTTGGCTTAAAAAATCCAAAACTAATCAATGCCTCAGAAATCTTTTCTCTGTATATGCATAATGCTTGCTGCAGCATCTGGTGGCTTGCGCACCATTCGATAATGTTGACAATGAGTTGGCCGTGATTCTCCGCTTCGGGCACGAATTGCTCTCGCATAGTGGGGATGAGGCCATGTAGAAGCAATTCGCTGCGGATGACCGTATGCTTCAAACGAGCATCTTCAAGCTGCTCTCTCAGGCATTCATTCGACTTGCCGGCAGTTTCGTCAATTAACTCATCATGAAGAACGACCTGCAATGCTTCGTCTGAAGACAGCATCGTGTTCCATCCTTTTGGGCTGTCAAGAGCATCGATTGCATCTGTCAGGATTCCGAAGCAACGCTCACGCTCCTTGAGGGCATCATCTACCTTGCGCATTGCTTCATGGATACTCGAGACCTCGTTGTCGATGCTTTGAACTTGGCAAAGGGCAAGTGCATCTGCAAACGTCTGCATGCGAGAACACAGGTTTCTCGTCTCGGCGGAAACGTCTTGTTTGTTTTGGAAATATGCACAGAGCTTGTCAGCACGGCCATAGTTGGTGAACGATTCGATGGAATTGACTAGTTCAATCAAATCAACCGTAGCTGTTTGACTTGTGATTTTCTTATCATCAAAGCTTGCGTATGCAACTTCCCCTACGGTCTTCTGCTCGCCCTTCATCGTTATGATGCGAATTGCAAGCAGTAGGAGCATGACGGCATCAAATCGACCTCCCGTCATATCGATGGAAATCTCGTCCGCGTCGTCTAGATATTCATTTAGCGCCAGCAGAGAGTCGGCAGGTCTTGAAGGAGTGTATTGCAAGGGGTTGAACGCCGGTACATCTAACCCTTGCTCACTGCAGAACTCCTCGATCCTTCGTATAAAAAACTCTTCTGCCGAAATTGCATCGTTCCCAAAATCTTCAAACGCTGCGAGGTGTTTTATCGCTGAAGCAGGAATAGAAGATTTATAACATTCGTTCGAGCACAGATAGACGATCTGATTAATATCCTTTCCTCTGACATGTGCACCTTTGATAAGGTATTTGACCGGAGCCTCGTTGACCTGAATGCCTGGAAATGATTGCTTTTGCAAGAACGACGAATAGCTTAGTTCATCTGGGATGGAGAGCTGGCCATCTACATTGGCGGCGAACATGCGATTTAGTACGCAGAGAATTACGTTATTGTTCAACGTTTGCCCCCCCGATACAGCCGGATCGCGAAGGGCAAACCCCTTAACTGCCCGGCTCTGCTTGATCATCTAGTTTTCGCTCAATAGTGTAACAGACACGCGGGGTATTGCGATGCGAGCAGCAGATGCTGCGCCAAGGTAAATATTGTGGCACTTACCACTGCTTGGTATTGGCAGGCAGGGCATGTCTGCCATAGTCTGCCATACAGTGCTGCAAAGTTTGTGTCACCATGCCCATTGCGTGCTGATGCATCATTAGCTGCTGTATCTGTGCTTGTTGCTGAGCTTGCATCGCTTGGATTTGCATCTGAGTCTGCATCATCTGGCTTATCATGCCGAAGAAATCGTTCATTGCTGTCTCCTTGTGGTTGAGTTTCGAATCTGTTTGTCCTGACATGCTTTTCTAACTGGTGCTATCGCGTGTGCCGAAGCGACTCCAAAGAACGGCATTGTGGACTTTGACTTGCAGTCCTAAATGTTGTCTCTGGTGGTTTGATTATGCAGTGGAGTATCGAGGGTGTCCAAGCAATATGTCTGTAAATAGCCACAATATTGCAGCATGGATGCGCATGCGATGGCATCATGGGTACATCGAAAAACGCGGGTCGACGAGCCCGCGCCGAAAACTACTTCAGACCACAGGAGGTCAGCCATGAACAACTCGCTCTTCAATCAGGTTCTCGAGCAGATGATCTACTCCCAGGTTCAGCAGCAGATAATTCAGCAGCAGATAATTCAGCAGCAGATAAAGGACTCCATCGCGCAGTCTACTCGGCCAGGCGACTGCTACAATGCCATTCCCAATGGCATCTACGGCGGGCGCAACAGCTGTGGCGGTGCTCGCGATATCTTGGAGTCGCTCATCGTCCAGGAGCTTGCCGCCTCCGTGATGAAGGGCTTCATGCGCTAGCACTACAGGCCAGCATTCTCGTTGTGAGTCGTGCCCTCATCTACGAAGCGTAGGCCGTACACGTTGGCCTTTAGCGTCTCGACGACCTTGGCGCGAAGCTCGGGCGGCCCCACCACCTCAATGTGGCTGGGAAATCGCAGCACCCATGCCGCCATGCCCTCGAGCGACACGTTCGGAATCACGTATTCGCCTCGGCCTTGCGCGCGAAAGTCCTCCCTGTTCCCGAAGTTGTCGAAGACGTACTTCGCCTTGTCGTTGCTGCATCGCAAGACTGCAGTCACTGGAGTTTCGGATGGCATTCTGTTCACTGCCGTGTCCCAGTATTGTTTGGCATCGCTGCGCAACTTCGATAACCGGTCCTGCTCGTAGTTGCACGCGCCAAGAGCCTCTATGGTGTTTTCGTCGATTCTGTCCATGCGGAGTGCCTTGAACCTGTGCCCGGGAGACTGAGCTTCGATAATGAGGTAGTAGTAGCCATCGCTATAGTCGATGTGCAGCGGCAGGGCTTCTCGATATGGTTCCCAAACCCTCACACCGTTCTCATTTCGGTTCTCGTATTTGAAGGAGACCAGCTTGCCCTGCTCGAGCAGATCGTAGATTCGTATAAGTTTCTTGCGCGTGTCGTCGAGGTTCACGCATAGCCTCTGGCTCGGGCTCTGCGAACGTAGCCGCTTGACCACTTCGGCTCTCTCGAAACGGTTGAGCGACCTCAGCACAGCTTTTTCCAGCGTCTGCGCCTGAGCGTTGGAATCATGGATTGGCTGCAGCAGCATGATCACGTCTTGCAGGTCGATATGGTTGGGAGAAGCCCAGTAAACCTTCTTGCAATTCGCCTTTGCCACTTGACCTGTAGGCTGGACGTTCTTGTAATCCCAATAGATATCGCAGCTTTTCTCTGTGCAGAGGTCGGTGAACTGCTCGCCTAAGATCTTGTCCACTTCGTCGTCCTCGCCACCCTTCGCCACGAAACGCTCCTCTTTGAGCTGCCTGAGCGAGTCGCCTTGGGGCCTGCATTGCGAGGCGACCAACGCGTCTAGGGTGTCGCGCACCTTGTCCTTGCTAGCCTCGACTTCGTATAGCCGCTCGATTAGCTCGGCGATCTGCGCCACGCTCAGGGGGTGTTCTTCGCTCGAATACTCGAGCAGCACACGCTCGATGTAGAGGGGGATATTGGGATCGACTTTCTTCCTGCCCATGTTGGTGCTCCTTGAGGTCTGCGCGTTTGTGGTGGTGCGCGACTCTGCGTCCGTTGGCTAAAGTGTAGCCAAATAGCATTAATGCGCAAGCATTCCGCATCTTGCTGTCTGAATGCTAGATTCGGATTATCTGCCTCATGCGCGATCTTTTCTGCCTCATTTAGTCTCATATGATGCAGAACGTTGCTATCATCGGCGTGGGCGCGCTCTAGGCTGTCTGTCGGGGTATCGCTCCAAATCGGGGCACGGCCTTGTTATACAATTAAAGCCGTATGTAGCGTTTTTTCACGAGAGGACGAGAGGCCTATGTCCGATCAGAAGGTGTGCCCCGTGTGCCAGGCTCCGGTCGAGCCGGGACAGCCCACGTGCGCACGATGCGGCTTCAAGCTCGAGGGGCAAACGGAGCAGTTCCATTGCGTGGACGTTGCCGCCAGCGTGCCCGTTCCCAGTGCCGACGCGCAGGCCGGCAAGAGCTTGGGCACTCCCACATTCACCATCGTCAGCGGCGCCATGGAGGGCGAGAGCTTCATGCTCACCACGTTCCCGCTGGTCATCGGCCGCGACCCGGGTTGCGAGCTGTTCCTCAACGACAGGACGGTCACCCGCAGGCACGCGTCTCTCGACGTGATCGACAACGAGGTCGTGATTTCGGACCTCAACTCCCTGAACGGCATCTGGATCGATGGGGAGATGAAGGATTCCGCGGTTCTCAAAGACGGCACGATCGTGCAGATCGGAATCTTCAACATGGTGTTCCACATCTAGCCGGCACTGGGCGGCGGGCGGCATTGGGATGAGATCCGCTCGAGGCTGTGTGCGAGGCTTTTTCGAGACATTGGAAACGACGAGAAGGGGGAGACAAGAAGTGGTTCAAAGCAAGAAGCTGCTTTCTGGAAACGAGGCTGTGGCCCAGGGAGCTTACGAGGCCGGAGCGCTGATCGGGGTCGGATACCCCGGCACCCCTTCGACCGAGACCATGGAGACTTTTGCCACGTTCGACGGCGTGTATGCGGAGTGGGCCCCCAACGAGAAGGTGGCCATGGAGGTCGCAGGCGGAGCCAGCATGGGCGGCGCGAGGTGCCTCGTGACCATGAAGCACGTGGGCGTCAACGTGGCGGCCGACCCGCTGTACTCCATCGCGTACACTGGCGTGAACGGCGGCATCGTGATTCTGGCGGCCGACGATCCCGGCATCTTCTCTTCCCAGAACGAGCAGGACACGCGCTTTCACGCCATGGGCGCGCGCATCCCGGTGCTCGAGCCGTCCAACCCCATCGAGGCGCGCGACTTCGCCAAGCTGGCGTACGACCTGTCGGAGCGCTTCGACATTCCGGTGATCATCCGCTCGACCGTGCGCATGTCGCACGTTAAGGCGCTGGTCGACTGCGGCGAGCGCGTCGAGCACAAGCTTCGCCCCTACAACAAGGACGTTTCGAAGTGGGTGATGATGCCCGCGTTCGCCAAGCAGCGCCGCAAGGTGAGCGACCAGCGCGTGAAGGACCTCGCCAAGTGGGGTTCGGAGTCGTCGCTGACCCGCGCGGAGTACCGCGACAAGTCGATCGGCATCATCTGCTCGGGCGTGGGCTACGAGCATGTGCGCGAGGCCATGCCCGATGCCAGCACGCTCAAGCTGGGCATCACGTTCCCCATGCCGGCGGACGCGATTCGCGACTTTGCCTCCAACGTGGACAAGCTCTACGTGGTCGAAGAGGCCAGCAACTACATCTCGATGCAGGTCAAGGCGCTGGGCATCGCGCTCGACGAGACCCCGGCTCCCATTCCCGCCGACGACGAGATCTCGCCGGCCATCGTGCGCCGCGCGTTCGGGCTGCCCGAGGCGACCTACGAGACCTTCGACGGCGCGCTGCCCCCGCGTCCGCCTTCGCTTTGCGCGGGCTGCCCGCACAGGCTCGTGTACTCCGAGCTGTCGCGCATGGGCGCGATCGTAACGGGCGACATCGGCTGCTACACGCTGGGCACGCTGGCCCCGCTTTCGGCCGTGGACTCGTGCGTGGACATGGGCGCGTCGTTCTCGATGGCCCACGGCATGGAGCTGGCCCGCAACTTCGGCGAGCTGGACGGCGGCGACCTTGCCGAGAAGCCCGTGGTGGGCGTGATCGGCGACTCCACGTTCGCGCACTCCGGCATTACCTCGCTGCTGGGCACCATCTACAACCAGGGCAGCGGCACGCTGTGCATCCTCGACAACAGGACCACCGCCATGACCGGCCAGCAGGGCAACCCCGTCAACGGCATCACGCTGCAGCACAGGCCCAGCCGCGAGCTGGATCTGGTGAAGCTCTGCGAGGCTCTGGGCGTGGAAGACGTGCACAGGGTCGACTCGCAGGACCTCAAGGCCGTGAGACAGGCCCTCAAAGACGCGCGCGCTCACGAGGGGCTGTCGGTGCTGGTGTTCTGCTCGCCCTGCCAGCTGCTCATTCGCAAGCGCAACCCCGCGATGGAAGTGTCCGACAAGTGCAAGGCTTGCGGGCTGTGCGTCAAGATCGGCTGCCCGGCGATTGGCACCGACGACGAGGGCCACGCGCTCATCGACCCCACGCAGTGCATCGGCTGCGGGCAGTGCGCGCAGGTGTGCCCGTCGGGCTGCATCGCGGCTCCGGGTGCAGAGGCTGGCGCGGCTGCGGCCGACGGCCAGTAGGCGCACGCGACACGAGTAATGCACGCTCACGCGGCCTCGCGACGCTCGTCGCGGCCGCGACGGAATAGATGGATGGTGAAAGCATGAATAACGAATCGGCAGGCAAGACCACCACGGTGGTGCTTTGCGGAGTTGGCGGCCAGGGCACGATCCTCGCAGCCGACATCTTGGCCAAGACGGCGGCACACGCCGGCCTCGACGTGAGGCTCTCCGAAATTCACGGCATGTCGCAGCGCGGCGGCAGCGTGATCACGATAGTACGCTTCGGCGAAGAGGTGCACTCTCCCGTAACCGACCTCGGATGCGCCGACCGCATCGTGGCGTTCGAGGCCACCGAGGCTCTGCGCTACCTGCCCTACCTGGCAGAGGGCGGCAAGCTCCTCGTCAACAATATCGAGATAGTGCCGCTGCCCGTGCTCATCGGCAATGCCGAGATGCCCTCCAACACGGTGGAGTTTCTCAAAGATCACGGAGCCAAGATGATCGACTCCGACGACATCGCCGCCAAGGTGGGCAACCCCAAGGCCACCAACATCGTGCTTCTGGGCGCGCTTTCCCGCGAGCTGGACTTCGAGGAGTCGGCTTGGGAAGAGGTAATCTCGAAGAGGGTGCCGCCCAAGACCATCGAGAGCAACATCGCCGCATTCCGCGCCGGACGCGAGGCCGTCTAGGCACTGCGGGCGGGCGCGCGCGGGCGTGGGCACGGGCTCGGGCGCTCCGGCTCACGTGGCCGCGCGCAATGCAAGCTAGCTAGCTAGAACCAAACAGGAGAATCAATGGAAATCACACCGGCCGAGATTGCCGAAACGCTATCGATGATCACCCAGCAGAGCCTGGACATTCGCACCATCACGCTGGGCATCAACACGCGTGGCTGCACCGACTCCAGCGTCGAGCGCATGAGCACCAAGCTCTACGACCACCTCACCCACACCGCCGAGCACCTGGTGGAGGTGGCTGGCCAGCTCGAGCGAGAGTACGGCGTGCCCATCGCCAACAAGCGCATTTCGGTAACCCCCACGGCCGAGATCTGCGCGGCCCTCGACGTGGAGGACTTCACCCCCATCGCGGTGGCGCTCGACAAGGCCGCCAAAGAGGTTGGCGTGGACTTTATCGGCGGATTCTCAGCGCTGGTGCAGAAGGGCATGTCGAAGGCCGACCGCAGGCTCATCAACTCGATTCCGTCGGCGCTCAACGCCACCGACCGCGTGTGCTCGTCGATCAACGTGGCTTCCACGCGCGCGGGCATCAACATGGACGCCGTGGGCGTGATGAGCAAGACGATCCTCGACACCGCCGAGATCACGAAGGACCGCGACTGCCTCGGGTGCGCCAAGCTCGTGGTGTTCTGCAATTCCGTCGAGGACAACCCGTTCATGGCCGGCGCGATGCACGGTTCGGGCGAGGGCGACAAGGTCGTCAACGTTGGTGTGTCGGGTCCGGGCGTGGTGCGCTCGGTGCTCACGCAGCTGGGTCCCGATGCCGACCTCACCACCGTGGCCGAGGCCATCAAGGCCACCGCTTTCAGGATCACGCGCCTGGGCGAGCTGGTGGCTCGCGAGGCCGCTCGCAGGCTCGATGCGCAGATGGGCATCCTCGATTTGTCGCTGGCACCGACCCCTGCAGTGGGCGACTCCGTGGCCGAGATTCTGGAGGCCATCGGCGTGGGCACCACTGGCGGCCCTGGTACCACGTGCGCGCTGGCTCTGCTCAACGATGCCGTGAAGAAGGGCGGCGTGATGGCTTCGTCGTCGGTCGGCGGGCTTTCGGGTGCCTTCATCCCCGTGTCGGAGGACCAGGGCATGATCCGCGCCGCCGAGAGCGGAGCGCTTTCGCTGGAGAAGCTCGAGGCCATGACGTGCGTGTGCTCGGTGGGCCTCGACATGATCGCGGTGCGCGGCGACGTGGATGCCGACACCATCTTCGGCATCATCGCCGACGAGATGGCCATCGGCGTGATCAACAACAAGACCACGGCAGTGCGCATCATTCCGGCGCTGGGCAAGAGCGCGGGCGACCGCCTCGAGTTCGGCGGTCTGCTGGGCAGCGCTCCGATCATGGACGTCAATCGCAACGCCGGCCATGTGCTGGCCCAGCGCGGCGGTCGCTTCCCGGCCCCGATCAACAGCTTGAAGAACTAGCCGCCGCGCGATTGCGTCTGCTGGTTCGCAGCACCGGCTGCGGCACGGGTCTCAGCATATGGCGGGCATTTTCAGCTCCATGAATTAAGCGGGACGGAGAATCTTCTCCGTCCCGCTCTTTGTTGCATCTACTTCGAAGTGCCTCAGCGCGGTTGCTGACTTGCAGACGCAGCCTCGCCGTGTGCCCTGCGACCCCTACAAGCCCTCTGCCTTGAAGCGGCGGTCCAGCGCCTCCTGATGGTTGGCGAACGTGAGGGCGACCTCCTTGGACACCAGACCCTGCTTGACCACGTTGAACAGACCTTGGTCCATGGTCTGCATGCCCTCGCGGGCACCGGAGGCCAGCACCGAGTCGATCTGGTAGGCCTTCTCCTCGCGGATGAGGTTGCGGATTGCCGTGTTCACCGTCATGATCTCGAACACGGGCACCGCGCCGCCGTTGATGGTGGGCACGAGCTGCTGGCTGATGGTGGCCTGCAGCACCGTGGAGAGCTGGATGCGCATCTGGCGCTGCTGGTTGGCCGGGAACGCGTCGAGGATGCGGTCGATGGTGTCGGCCGCACTGGTGGTGTGCAGCGTGGAGAGCACGAGCTGCGCCATCTCGGCTGCCGTGATGGCGGTGCCGATGGTCTCGGGGTCGCGCATCTCGCCCAGCAGGATCACGTTGGGCGCCTCGCGCATGGCCGAGCGCAGGGCCTCGGCATAGGTCTCGACGTCGGTGGGCACCTCGCGCTGCGTGATGATGCACGTGCCATGATGATGGATGTACTCGATCGGGTCCTCCATCGTGATGATGTGCCCCGAACGTTGGTGGTTCATGCGGTCGATGATGCACGCCAGCGTGGTGGACTTGCCCGCGCCCGCCGGACCGGTAACCAGCACCAGACCCTTCGACACGTCGGCGATGCGCATCACCGACTCGGGAATGTGCATCTCTTCGGGGTTGGGCAGTCCGAACGGGATGATGCGGATCACGGCGCTGTAGCTGCCGCGCTGGCGGAAGATGTTGACGCGGAAGCGCCCGACCCCGGGCACTGCGAAGCTGAAGTCTTCGTCGTGGTTGAGGTTGTTGACGAAGATGCTCATGTCGCGGCCGGCCAGCTCGTAGATGGCGCGAACGTAGGCCTCGGTCTCGGCCGGCATGAGCGGCGCCGACTTCGAGCGAACGTGAATGCCGCTAGCTTGGTACGACAGTGGAAGCCCCGCGATGATGAACACGTCGGAGGCCTTGAGGTCGACCATCTGCTTCAGAAGTTGCTTGAGTGCCATGTTGGGTTTCTCCTTCTTGCTTTCCTGCTACTTGGTCGAGCTGGCGCCGGACCACAGCGTTTCTTCGGGCATCTGCAGAGTGGTGGCGGTTTGCCACTTCTCGATCTGATATGTCGTACCGGATACGCGGACCTGCGCGCTTAGAGTCTTGCCGGAATCCGCGGAAATCTCGAAGTTCAAAACGTCGCCGCTTGAGTTGGCTGTCAGCGCAAGATTGCCGGCAGCAGCTACATCGGAGACGGCCTGCTGCTTGATGGAATCCCACCTGCCGAGCATCGCGCTAGCGGCATCCGCTGCGGAGCCGCCGCCCTGCAGCGTTTCGTCCACCACGGCCAGCGCCCACTGTCCGCACGAGTCGATCGCGTAGGTCTGGCTCACGCTTTCGACCTGGCGGTCGGTCATCGCCGAGGCGGCCTTGGTGGTGGTGATGCACAGCATCGACAGCACTGCCAGCAGCAGCACCGATATGAGGGTGAGGAGGCTGATGGGGCCGATTCTCACGCCCGTGTTTCTGCTTCTAGCCATCTAGTCCACCTCGCTCACATAGCGCGTCGCGTCTAGCTCGTATGCCGTGCCCTTTGCATCGTACACGGTGATGTGCGCCTTGTAGATGGTGCCGGCGGCCTGAGGCTGCGAGCTTACGTCGCAGTCGACGGAGAAGCCGCCGCTGCCATCGGTGCCGCCCTGTGCCACGCCTTTGCCCACGGGCTTGCCGGCGGCGACGGAAACCACGTCGGCGCTGAACTCCTCGGCGGCGTTCTGCGCGATCACCGCAGCCTCGGTGGTGCGCCTGGTCTGCTCGGTCGTGGTCATCGACCCGGCGAACAGCTGGGTGAACACCGCCATCGTGGCAATCAGCGCCGCCAGCAGCACCAGCGATTCCACCATGAAGGCCACGCTGTTGGCGTGATCGCGAAACATTCCGCCCTTGCCGCGGGTGTGTCCACCTGCGCGAACGCCCGCGCTACCGGCGGTTTTGCGATTTGCAGCCATGTTAGTTCCCTCCTTGCATGTAGCGGAGGGCCACTTCGGCGGTGCCCTGGTCGGTCGTTACGCTCAGCACCCCGTCCGAATAGGCGAAGTCGAACGTGCCGGACTCTGCCAGAACGCTAGCCTTTTCCGGCGTGTACGCGCTGCCGGCGAGGCTGTATTCCTGCAGGATCTGGCCTCCGTAGCTGTAGACGCGCGTTTCGTAGGTGCCCGATTGGGTGCTCTCCTCGATCACAAGCGCATCTCCCTCGGGACCCTTGCCCCGGGCGATGGCCCCCGTCGCGTCGTTGGCGCGCACCGTGTTGACTATAACCCCCAGGCTCTCGCGCTGCTCGTTGTTGGAGTTCTGCACGTTGGTCACATGCGTGTACACCGATACGCCCGCGATGAGCGCCAGCAGCAGCGCCACGAAGAACACCGCCAGCAGCAGGGTGGGAAAGATTCTCCCCGCCACGGGCTGCGGATTGTCGTGCAGCTCTACCCGCGCGATTGCAGCCAGCGCATTCAGCTTGTCCTTGTCGGAGGAAGCAGATCTTCCCGGTGCGTGTATCGTGCTCATTTGGGCGTCACCACCACGGATGGCATCACGTTGTTGGCAAAGCACTCATACGACACCACATAGGAGTCGTGATTGACGATGAGGCCGTAGTTGCTCTCCAAATAGCCGAGCGAGGTGGGGTAGCTGCCCTCGATGGCGCAGCACTGCTTGGCCGACTCGAGCACCGTGTCGCGCAGCGCCACCGCGCCCTGCACGCGCGTCGAGTTCTGCACGGCTCCTGCGGCGATCCAAGCTGCCGCGGCCACCACGACCACGCACACCACGACGATGCCCGCGCGCCGTTTGCGCCGCTTGGCCTGGCGGTCTGTGATCTCGTGAAACATTGCGCCTCCAGCCCTTCCGCTAGATCATCGATCCCATGATGCCGATGAGCGGCAGCATCACCGCAATGAGCGTGGCACCCACGGCGATGGTGAGAAACGCGGCAAGCACGGGCTCGACGCTGTTCACCGCGCGGTCGATCTGCTGGGTGGAATCTTCGAAGAACACGTCGGACAGGTGCGATAGCACGTCGTCGGTAGAACCCGAGCGCATGCCCACCAGGAGCATGCGTCCGTAGATTGGCTCGAACACCTCGTGCTCCACGATCGCCTGCGCCATGCTGCGGGGGTTCTCGAGGTTGGTCATCGACTTGTGGGCAAGCTCGAGCTTATTTGCAAGAGCTTCGTGCCCCACGGTCGCGATGGCCTCTTCCATCGCGATATCTTCCTGCACGCCCGAGGCGACGAACGCCGCCAGCGCGGCGGTGAAGCGCGAAAGCGCCATCTGGTAGAGCGCGCCCTTGGTGCCGGGAATCTTTTCGAGAAGGTGCATCACCGCGATGCGGCCCGACTGGGTGCGCGAGCGCATGGCTATGTAGAGCGCCACTATGGTGGCCACCAGAACGATGGCCAGAGCCACCCAGCCGATGGCGATCGAAGCCCCCACCGTTCCGAACGAACCGGACGAGAGCGACCCGGCCATGTCTTCGTAGGCCTTGGTGAAGATGGGAAGAATCACCACCACGGTGAACGCCAGAATCACGCTCATGATGCACAGCAGCGCCGCCGGGTAGCCCACCGCGTTGCGCAGCTTAGAGAACGTGTTGTCCTCGTTCTCGTAGTAGTGGCCAAGGTTGCGCAACACGCGCTCGGTGCGGCCGGCGCGCTCGCCCACGCGGACCATCTCGACCGCATATGACGGGAACGCTCCCGAACCCTCCATGGCTTCCGAAAGCGTGCAGCCCTCGATGAGCTTGGCGTACACCTTGTCGCAAACGCGCTTGAACTGCGACTGCTCGCGGTTCTCGGCCAGCATCTGCACGGCTTCGTCGGTCTGCACGCCCGCAGCCAGCATCGTTGCCAGGCTGCTGCAAAATGCGCTTATAGCGCTGCTCTCCAAATATCGATCTGCCATCGAACTCCCACCTTCGTTGAATACAGACTCCTGCATTGTCGCATAATATAAGCCGCAATGGGCGCTAATCTCTAGTAAACGAACCTATCCGTGTAGCTTTTGCCGTCTCCCACGTTTGAGCCGCCCCCGCTTGCCGCGAAGGTGAGGTCCACGCGCGACCACGTGTCGGAGTTCACGCTGAACTGCCCCGATATCCACGTGCCGTCGATGTAGACCATGATCCACGCATGGTAGATGTCGTCGGGCGAAACGTAGCCGGTCACGATTTGCGTGGCTATGCCCTGGCTGCGCAGCATCGCCGCGCCCAGGCTTGCGTAGTCGAAGCACACGCCGCTGCCCGAGGCCAGCGTTGAATCGGGGTCGGGCATGTAGCCAGTGGCATCTTGGAGCTGCGAGGCCTTGGCACTGTCGTAGGAGATGTTGTCCACCACCCACGTGCAGATGGCCTGCACCGCCTCGCCCTGGTTGGTGGCGCTGGCCACGAGCTCGCGCGCCTTGGCCACGCAGGCGCTGCTCTCGGAGAAGTTGCACGCCACGTTGGGGTGCAGGTACGGAGCGGTTTCCGGCTCGATGCTGGCATCGAACGTGGTGGAATACAGCTCCACGTAGTTGTTGCCCGAGGTGTTCTGCATCACGCGCACGGTGTAGGTGCCACTGCCGGAGGTGAGGGGGCAGATGATGGCGGTGCCATCTTGCGAGAGGTCGTAGTTGGTGGTGCCGTCGCCGCTCATGACCTGCACCTTTAGGCGCGATTCGGCTGTGGCCGAGATGCCCACGTAGCCGTCGGAGGAATGCGAGGTGTCCACGAGCACTCCGTTGGAGCCTGTGGCCGAGCCTTCGTCGAAGCTCGATTCCGAGATGCTGGTGGCCGGGGTAAACGATGCCCCGCTGGTCTGGTCGCCTCCGCCCGAACAACCCGCGACCGCTCCCGCTGCCACTAGGGCGCACGCGACCAGCGTTGCCGCAAGCAACGAACGGGCGACGACCCCTATGTGACGCGTGGCAATCATTAGCGCAAATTATACCCCGGGATTGCCGTGGGGTCTTCTGCGGCGTGCGCTCTCGCTCAGGATTGCGCAGTTCAAACGTCGCTGCCGATGCCGCTGCAGCTGCCCGCACTTGCGTTCACGTCGATAAATCAACGTGTTATGCAACATTTGGAGGTCTTTGACATATATAAGTAGCTTCAAAAGGCAACCCGCGCTATAATCTTTCTACTTAGGAGTCTGTCTTCGTGCGCCCTGATGGCGTGCGGGGGGGGGCTGCTAAACGAATTACATCACTCGAAGGGGATGGCAACCCCTGGGAAACGACTGATGAGGTGGGGAAGATGAAGAGAGACAACAGCAAGAATATTGGGATGGGTGCAAGCGCGACGGCACAGTATCCGCTGGGATACAAGGTGCTCGCGGTAGTGCTTTCGTTCGTGATGCTGGGGATGGGATTGCCCGCAACAGCGCTTTCGAACGCATATGCCGCCAGCGCCGATGCAGAGGCTGCCGCCGAGCAGGCCGAACTCGAGCAGGCCGCTTCCGAGGCTGCCGACGCAGCTGCGGACGAGCAGGCAGCTGCAGCCGACGAGGCTGCCACGGCCGACGAGGCCGCTGCAACCGACGCGACCGACAGCACGGCTCCTGCCAAGCAGGAAGATGCCGACACGGTCGACGTCGAGTTCGTGCTCAACAACGCGTATGCCACCTACATGGGTCAGAACATCGTGGCACCGGCTCACGAGGTCACCGTGCCCGTCGACCAGAAGTTCGAGTTCACGGCCACTGCCGATAGCGGCTATGTGCTGAGCAAGGTCACGGCCAAGGTCGGATCTTCCATGGCAGCCGAGATCGTTGCCAACGACGAGGGCGTCTACACCATCTCGGCCGACGCTCTGGCTTCCGGCGTAGTGGTAACGCTCGTTACCGAGCAGGAGCAGGACGAGCCCGCTGCCGAGGAACCCACCCCCATCGAGCAGTCCGAGCCTGCCGCCAAGCAGGAGACTTCCTCTACTGCCACCACCGAGACCACCACGACCAACGAAGTCGTTTCCAAGGCGAACAAGTTCGTGTACTCGTTTGCCAGCATGTTCTCCAACGCCAACACCGCAGCTGTGGTTGCTGTCGACAGCACCAGCGACTATACGATCAAGATTGGCGAGACGAAAACCCTGACGGGTACGAGTGCAAACTATAGCAATAGCTGGTCTAGTTCAAATTCCAACGTGGCTACCGTTTCTGGTACATCTAGCACGGCCACTGTTACAGGTTTTGCGGCCGGCACGGTTACGGTTACGCATACATATAAGACCAGCCGGAGAGGCTCGACCAAGTCCGAGACCTTCACCGTTACCGTGGAGTCCGCCGTGCCTGCGACCGGCATCAGCATCTCGGGTGCCGACGAGGTCACGCAGTTTGCGACCACCGACCTCTCCGTCACGTTCGAGCCGGCTGAGGCTTCGGGCACCGTGGAGTGGTCTTCTGGCAACGACGAGATTCTCACCGTGAGCAGCGCGGGCGTGGTAACCGGCGTGCGTCAGGGCACCACCGAGGTTACGGCGACCGTCACCAATTCCGACGGCACGGTCGTGACGGCCACCAAGCAGATCACTGTCGTGGCCTCCACCACCTCGACCGACGAAGCCCTGGTGTACTATCTGCTCGACCCCACCAAGGACGCCAACTCCAACGACACCGGCAACTGGGGCGGACCTCTGAGCGGCAACGCCAAGGTCAACGTGACCGATGCCACCTGGACCAACAACAAGAACTGCTTCGACAACGTGGACCAGCGCGTGATTTCGTGGCCCAACAACACCAACGTGATCACCAAGGGGTCCGACGACTGGAACAAGATCTTCAATAGCTACAAGGAAAGCATCGAAGAGCAGCTGGGCGTTACGATCACGGCTGACGATGTCGAGGAGATCAGCCTCACGCCTGCCAAGATCTCGAAGAACAACAGCAGCACTCCCGACCTGCACGTGGACTGCAACGTCAACGTGAAGATGAAGGGCATCTCGCTGGTCAAGTACTACCTGCACGATGCGGGCAGCAGCCAGTGGACGCTCAAGGGCTCCAAGAGCTACTTCAACGGCAACACCACCCAGCCTTCCGACGTAACGAGCGAGAGCTTCGACGAGACCAAGACCGTGGGCGGCGTGACCTACACGTTCTCGGGTTGGTACCTCGACCAGGAACTCACTCAGCCGGCGACCTTCCCCTACACGGTCAACGGCTCGCAGACGTTCTACGCGAAGTACGTGGGCGGCTTCCAGGTTAAGTACGACCTGGCTGGCGGCACGTGGAACAACTCCGATGCACTAATGTATACGGTGCAGGAGGGCAAGACCGTTACGGTCAAGCAGCAGCCCACGCGCGACGGCTACAAGTTCACCGGCTGGACCGTGTCCGGTCTTAGCGGCACCACGACCATCAACAGCGGAGATACCTTCACCATGCCCGCGGGCAACGTGACCATCACCGCCAACTGGCAGGAGCTTACCGCCTACAACGTGCAGTTCGTGGAGGAGGGCACCGGCACGCAGCTGGCCGACACCCTCACGCACTATGGCGAGATGGGCACCGAGGTTACCGAGGAGGCCATCGCTATCGACGGCTACCACGTCGTGGGCGACTCCAAGGTTACCAAGACGCTGAGCGAGGGCGACAACACCGTTACCTTCTACTACGCCAAGGACAACGCCAACTACACCGTTAACTACTATGTGAACGGCACCACCCAGAAGGCTGCCGATTCCGAGACCAAGGGCGCTGCCTGGGGCAGCACCGTGAGCGTGACCGACGTGGCCAAGGCCATCGACGGCTACACGCTGGTGCCCGACCAGAGCGCGACCATCACGGTCGAGCGCGATGGCAGCAGCACCATCAACGTCTACTACTATATAAATAGTAAGCTCACCGCCAACTCCGCCACCAAGACCTACAACGGTTCGGAGCAGAGCGTGACGGGCTACACCAGCAATGGCGGCACTTTCGAGGGCGTGACCCTCGAGGGCGGCGTTGGTACCAACGCAGGCAACTACGCGTACACGTTTGCCGAGGGCACCGTTGGCAAGATCAGCACCGATGGCAAGTACATCGTGTCCGAGGTCGAGGACGGCAACCTGCACATCAGCCCCGTGACCGATCAGGTGACCATCAAGGTTACCGGCCACAAGGGCGGCGAGAAGTACAACGGCACCGAGCAGACCGTCGCGGGCTACGACCTGTCCGGCCTGCCCACGGGCGTTTCGGAGAGCGACATCGCATGCTCCGGCAGCGCCAGCGTGAGCAAGACCAACGCCGGCACCTATGCCATGGGCCTGGCCGACACGCAGTTCTCGTACACCGGCGGCAACTACACTAATGTGAAGTTCAGCGTGACCGACGGCGAGCTGGCCATCGCCAAGCGCGAGGTCACGCTCACCTCCGCCGACGACGAGAAGGTCTACGACGGCACCGCGCTCACCAACTCCGAGGTGACCGTGAGCGGCGACGGCTTCGTGGGCAGCGAGGGCTACAGCGCCACCGTGACCGGCACGCAGACCAACGCCGGCGAGAGCGCCAACACGTTCACCTACGCCCTCACCGGCGGAGCCACCGAGGGCGAGAACGGCAACTACACCATCACCAAGAGCGAGGGCACCCTCAAAGTCACGCCCGTGACCGACGAGGTGGTCGTGACCATCGTGGGCGCCACCGCCACCAAGACCTACAACGGCACCGAGCAGAAGGTCGAGGGCTACTCGTTTGCGAGCAGCAACTCGCTCTACACGCAGGACAAGACGAACTTCAGCGGCACCGACGTTGCCAAGGGCACCGATGCCGGCGACTACGCCATGGGCCTCGAGGGCAAGTTCTCCAACGCCGACACCACCAACTTCACCAACGTGAAGTTCAACGTGACCGACGGCAAGCTCACCATCGCCAAGAAGGACGCGACCATCACCGCCGGCTCCGCCAGCAAGGAGTGGGACGGCGAGGCGCTGACCACCGACAAGTTCAGCACCTCTGGATTCGTGGAGGGCCAGGGCATCGCGTCTGCCACCATCGAGGGTTCGCAGACCGCAGTGGGCAGCTCCAAGAGCACCGTGAAGGACGGCAGCTGGAAGGCTGCCGAGGGCACCAACCTCGACAACTACAACATCACGACCGCCGAGGGCACCCTCACCGTGACCGACCGCGAGGCTCCGTACGAGATCACGCTGCAGGCCAACGGCGGCGAGGTAACCTACAACGGCACCGAGCAGACCGTGACGGGCCTCGTGTCCAACACGTTCGAGCACAACGGCCAGACCTACACGGTCTCCGGCCTCACCGTGGGGGCAGCGGGCACCGATGCCGGCACCTATGCGACCACCACCTCCGGCACCGCCGTGGTAACGGATGCCAGTGGCAACGACGTGTCCAAGCAGTTCAACGTAACCGTGACCCCGGCCAACCTGGTCGTCGCGCCGAAGGCCGTGACGCTGGCTTCGGCCGACCTGAGCAAGCCCTACGACGGTACCGCGCTCGTGAACGGCGATACCGCGCTGGCCGCCAACGAGGGCTGGGTCGAGGGCCAGGGCATCACGCCTACCTTCACCGGCAGCCAGACCGCGGTTGGCAGCTCCGCCAACGCGTTCACCTACGCTGCCAACGAGGGCACCAAGCTCAGCAACTACACCATCACCAAGACCGAGGGCACGCTCACCGTTGAGAAGAGCAACGCCAAGGTCGTCGTGACCATCGCGGGCAACACCGATTCGCAGAAGTACAGCGGATCCGAGCAGAAGGTCACCGGCTACAAGGTGACCGGCATCACCATCGACGGCAAGGCCACGTCGCTCTTCACCCAGGACGACATCGCCTTCAGCGGCACCGCCGAGGCGGCCCGCACCGACGTCGGCACCACGGCCATGGGCCTGACGGCTGAACAGTTCTCGAGCACGAGCGCGAGCTTCTATGCCGAGAACGTTAGCTTCGAGGTGACCGACGGCTCGATGACCATCACGCCGCGCGAGGTCACGCTCACCTCCGCGACAGACTCCAAGACCTACGACGGCACCGCGCTCACCAACTCCACGGTGACCGTTGGCGGCGACGGCTTCGTGGCCGGGCAGGGCGCGACCTATAGCGTGACCGGCACGCAGACCAACGCCGGCACCAGCGACAACGAGTTCGGCTACACGCTGAACGAGGGCACGCTCGAGGGCAACTACACCATCGCCAAGGAGCTTGGCTCGCTGACGGTCTCGCCCGTTACCAGCGAGGTCGTCGTGACCATCGTGGGCAACAGCGACTCCAAGACCTACGACGGCGACCTGCACAGCGTGGAGGGCTACGCCTTCAGCGCCAGCAACAAGCTGTATACGCAGGACAAGGTGAGCTTCGACGGCACCGCCAAGGCCGAGGGCACCAACGCCGGAAGCTACAAGATGGGTCTGGCCGAGAGCCAGTTCTCCAACGGCGACACCACCAACTTCACCAACGTGAAGTTCGAGGTGACCGATGGCAAGCTCGACATCGCCAAGCGCAAGGTGACGCTCACCTCTGCGACCGACAGCAAGACCTACGACGGCACCCCGCTCACCAACCACTATGTGACCGTGGGCGGTGACGGCTTTGCCGCCAATGAGGGTGCGACCTACGACGTGACCGGCACGCAGACAGCCGTGGGCAGCTCCAAGAACGCTTTTAGCTACGACCTGAACGAAGGCACGCTCGAGGGCAACTACGACATCTCCACCACCGAGGGCACTCTCACGGTGACCAGCCAGTACGCCGAGTACGAGATCACGGTGGTGGCCAACTCTGCCACCGCGACCTACGACGGCAACGAGCACGAGGCCACGGGACTGGTGGCCACCGAGTTCGAGATCGAGGGCAACAAGTACACCGTGTCGGGTCTGAGCACCGACAACCCCAAGAAGAAGGACGCCGGCACCTACGCCAACGCCATCACCGGCACCCCGGTCGTGACCGATACGGCCGGCAACGACGTGACCGAGAAGTTCAAGGTCAACACCACCGCCGGATCGCTGGTGATCAGCCCGGCTGCCGTGACGCTCAAGTCGGCATCGGCCGAGAGGGTCTATAACGGCGAGGCGCTGGTCAAGCACGAGATGGCGACGCAGAGCGGCTTTGCCAACGGCGAGGGCGTCGACATCGCATATAGCGGAACCATCACCAACGTGGGCGAGGTCTCCAACGGCTACACCTACGAGGCCAAGGCCGGCACCAACCTCGACAACTACACCATCACCGTCGAGTACGGCACGCTGAAGGTCACCCCCGTGGCCGGCAAGGTCACCGTGACCATCAAGGGCGCCACCGGCAACGTGAAGTACAACGGCTCCGAGCAGAGCGTGTCCGGCTACGCCGTGGAGACGAGCAACCCGCTCTACACCACGGCCGACTTCAGCGCGCCCGCGCAGTCGGCGGCAGTGGCCAAGGGCATCAACGCCTCCGACGACGCGTACGCCATGGGCCTGTCCAAGGGCCAGTTCGCCAACACCAGCCAGAACTTCTCCGAGGTGGAGTTCGTGGTGACCGACGGCTCGCTGGCCATCGCCAAGCGCGACGTGACCCTGACCTCCGAGACCGCCGAGAAGCCCTACGACGGCACGGCGCTCACCAGGCCCGTCGTGACCGTGGCGGGCGACGGCTTCGTGGCAGGCGAGGTCTCCGGCCTCGAGGCCACCGGCAGCGCGCTCAACGCGGGCGACGAGGTCGACAACACCATCGTCTACACCAAGGGAGCGGGCTACGTCGACGGCAACTACAACGTGACCAAGACCGAGGGCACCCTGAAGGTGACCCCGGGCGTGCTGGACAAGGACGC